>NZ_DATMGA010000054.1:0-37210 GCF_035555955.1 Eoetvoesiella sp.
CCGTTCCTCTGCATACATCTTTTTAAGCCGGGCGTTCTCCGCCTCCAGCTCCTTCATGCGTGACATTAGGCCTGCATCCATGCCGCCGTACTTGGCGCGCCATTTATAGAACGTAGCGCTGCTCATACCGTGCTCTCGGCAAAGCTCTGGCACCGGTGTGCCAGCTTCGGACTGCTTGAGGATGGCAATAATCTGACTGTCGGTAAAGCGTGAGGTCTTCATGCAAAATTTCCTGAATACTGCTATTAGAAAATTCTACCTTTAAGACCGTTCCTTTTCTGGGGGGATTACCGGTCAAGAAGCGAGCTATTGGCTTTAGGCCTCGCATCCAAGCCTTGCCGTCGGTGGCGAGCATGCCTAATGAGCGTTGGTCCACGGACCTGTGCCGCATCTGGGCGGGCCGCGATAACTGGGCAACACTGGCCTTGGTCATTGACTGCCATACTCGTGAATTGCTGGGCTGGCATCTGTCTCGCCGCGGCAAGGCCACAACTGCCGGCAGCGCTCTGGAGCATGCCTTGATAGCCCGATTTGGAACCCTAGGCCGTGTTCCTGAGCCGTTCTTGCTACGGTCAGACAATGGGCTTGTGTTTACCTCTCGCAGCTATACCGCACTGGTGCGCAGCTATGGCCTTCGTCAAGAGTTCATTACGCCCCATTGCCCACAGCAGAATGGCATGGTCGAGCGTGTTATCAGGACGCTTAAAGAACAATGTGCCCATCGGCACCGCTTCGAATCCATACAGCATGCCAGCCGTGTCATTGGCGACTGGATACGCTTTTACAATCACCGGCGCCCACACCAGGCGTTGGCCATGAAAACCCCGGCACAAGCATTTGCATTAGCCGCATGAACTGAGCAAGTTCCGCTGGGTCATTACACCGAAGCCAAGCTGGCCGAGGAAAGGCAGGGAGATGGCATTCTTGTCCATGCCCGCGCCCAGCCCGATGGGGTTGGGAAACTCCAATCCAGCAATGGAGACGGCCAGCCGCTTGTCCTCCAGGCTCAACGCGCGTTCGATCGTTTTGCCCATGATTCCTGTTCGCGCCAGGGCGCCCGCAATGCGCAAAGTGCCCGAGTGGGCGGTCTCGGGAGGGAAATTGAACAGGATTGGACGTATCGCGTATTCGTAGATCACATGCCTTCTCCATGAGTCGCGTTGCGGCCCGCCAGCATGCCCGAGGTGAAGGCCCAGCCCAGGCCATGGCCGTGGCCTGTCAAGGTGAATCCTCCCTGGCCGGCGCCTCCCGCCGCGAACAGTCCTGCAATCGGAGAGCCGTCCTCTTGCAGCACCCTAAGCTGGTCATCGACTTTCAATCCCACCGGCGTCACCAGTATCCATGCGGTGACGGGGCCGAGCGCATAGAAGGGCGCTTGCGCGAGCGGGTGATTCGTGTGCCGGCTGTTCGCTTCGGCAACGGTTTTATGCAGGCTGCCTGCGGGCATGCGTAGAATCTCCGCAAGGGCCTCCAACGTCCGGGCGGTATGAAACAGGTCGGGTCTTGCCTTGCGGTAATCGTCCAGGTAGGCGTATGCCACGCCGGGCGCTGTCGAAATGAAGTGAGGCCATTTCGAAAAGACGGCGGCAAGGCGATGGTCGAAGACAAGGTAGCCAAGCGCTTCTGGTTGCCGGGCCAGCAGCAGGCTGGGGGCGGCGCTCTCATCTCCCGATTCCGCCACTTTGTGGTCGTGCTGGCCGACGTCGTTGACGCGGGGCCCGCTGAGTTCATCGGCAAAGCGTTGGCCGTTCAGGTTCACAAGAAGGGCGCCGTTCTGGAATATCCCTCGGTCGGGAGCGAGCGCGGTAGTCAGGAATTGAAGAACGAAGGGCCTGATCAACGCGGGGGGCGCATGGTCGATGGCCAGTTTTGCCAGCCGCGCCAATGGGGCATAGGGAGGAATCCGCTGGACGAGGTTTTTCCTGGCTGGGGGCAGGAAACGTATATGGGCGAGGCTGGCGGCGCTGAAGTCCCTCCGCGGGACGATATGTGCGCCTATTGTGGCGGCCATTCGATGGCCGTCGCCGGCGCAGACCGGGTTGATTGGCCTGACGCCTTCGAGGCCGGTTGCTGCATAAGCGCGGAGCAACTCGGTATCTCCCGCCACGTCTCCGGAGGCCAGCACCACGGCGCGCCTTGCGGCAATTGTGAACTCTCCCGCGGCATCGCGCGCTTTGACGCCGGTGACGCGGCCTTGCCGGCATACCAGGCTATCCGCCTGGGTGCCGACCATCAGTGAGACGGCTTGCTTGCGGCAATATTTTTCAAGGTGGTGAATGTAAGACCTTGAGCCAGGAATAACCTGATGCAGCCGCGGCTTTTCATGTGGCGGCTGTGGCATGGGCCGAGTAAATACAACACCAATCGATTCCAGCAGATCCACTGTCTCGGCTGCGTGGCTTGTGTAGAGGCTACGCAATTCGGCATTGTCATGCAAGCCCAGCTGAGCGCAGATCGCGGCCAAATCCCGAGCGTGCGCTTCAGGCGAATCCACGACCCCATCTTGTCGTTGCAGCCTTGTTCCGGCAGCCATGATGGAACCTACCGACATCGCCGTCGTTCCACCAAGCACCGAGTCCTTTTCCAGGACGCAAACCTTGCATCCCAGACGTCCTGCCTCGGCGGCGGCAAGCAACCCCGCTCCGCCGCCTCCGACGACGACTACGTCGAATTCCATTTCGCGCGCTGCCAATGCCATTCGTCGTCCCTTTTAATGAAATATTTCATTCTTATTTGCTGGAGGGGGGGATGTTGCTGGAATCAGGCTTCATTCTTTGTGCGTACGGCGTTGTCCGCTGGTTCCAATAAAAAGTGAAATATTTCACTTAATTAGTCATGAAGCGAGAAAGCTTGTCGGAGTTTATTTAATCAGCTTTCCATGGGCGCTACAAGAGAAAACTTTCGAAGCACCGACCCGTCCAGGCCGGTTCGAGCGCCAAGCCCGGCGACAAGGTATTGCACTTCGATGCCACGCCGGGCGATCCCTGTTATGGCATCCTGCAGAACAAGTATTTGCTGGAGCGCGCGGAGCTCAAGGGCTTCAAGAGCGTCATTACGTTCAACGACGATGGCACGTTCACCCATGAGCCGGACCTGATCCTGAGGCTGGCTGCGACCGGCAGGGAAATGCATCATACGGACAAGAACACCCTGCGCCGCGTGAAGGCATATCATCCAGGCGCGGAACACGCCTGATCGTCGCCTCCCGTCCGGCGGCGAAGCCGGGCGTGGGCCGGAACATTCCTGCTTCGTCAGGATATCGTTTTGGTTTTTGTTGATTCTTAAGTTACATGTTGTTTCTTTAATGTTGGGGGTTGTCACGGGAAAGACAAATTGTTACTCTTTTCGTAAAGAAGAGAGGGGGCATCCATGATCAAAAAATTATTCCGGCCAGTATCCGCAGCGGCTTTGGTGGCTACAGCCGTACTATTATTGGCTTCATGTTCCGATGATTCCGGCAGCGGCAAGGTTGCCAAGGGCAAGCCCAACATCCTCTTCGTCGTGCTGGACGACCTGGGCGTCGATCAAATGAAATCCTATGGCTACGGCGGCGCTTCTCCGGCCAGAACGCCCAATATGGACGCCATCGCCCGCGCCGGCGTGCTGTTCCGCAATGCGTGGGCCATGCCCGATTGCACGCCCACCCGGGCCACTTTCTTCACCGGGCGCTATCCGTCCCAAGACAACATCCTGAACGCGCTGGTGGCCACCGACCTGGCCAACTCATCAACGTCGCCCTATGCCATGACGTTGCCCAAGCTGCTGAAAACGCAAGGCTACACCAATGCGCTGATCGGCAAGATGCATCTGACCGGGTCGGACCTGAACGGCTCGTACAACCTGCCTTATGGCTACAACAGCATGTGGAAGCTGGGCTGGGATTATTTCGACGGCTTCCTGGACGGCGCGCCCTACAACATCGATACCCGGGCGGGCCTTACGACCAAGGGCGCCGATGTCGATAGCGGGCCCTATAAGTGCGGTTTCATCCCCACGACCAAAATATCCGGAAGCAATGGCGCCGATTCCGGAGCCTGCTACCTGGCCGACGGCAGTTGCTCGCAAATATCGATAGGCGGCGACGTCGTCACGCCGGGCCGCAGCTGCATGGAGCGCGGCGGCATCCTCGACCCGAACCAGTCGTGCCAGTCCACGGTGCCCAACTATATCGACTTCACGGCGCAAAACGGCTACTACACCGGCCGGTGGGTGAAGAGCACGGCCCAGGGCAACGGCTACGTCATTCCGGCCTCCGACCCTTCCTCGCGCGGCTATCGCAGCATTCTGGAAACCGACCGTGCGCTCGAATGGGCCAAGCAGCAATCCGGCGACAAGCCCTGGATGCTTACCGTGGGTTATTCGGCCATCCATGCGCCGCTGCAGGTGCCGCCAGTATCGCTGATCGCCGACGGCACGCCGGGGCGCAACGACAATCTGGTGTGTTCGCCCCACGCCGACTCGGAGAATACGCCGGTGGCAACGCAGATTACCGACGTGATCGACAGCCACCTCATCACCAACCTCATGATCGAGGCCCTGGACAAGAAGATCGGCGACCTGCTGGTAGGCCTGAACCTGGCCAAGTACAACAGCGACGGCACGCTGGACTACCACCCCGAGCAGACCAACACCGTGGTCGTGGTCATGGGTGATAACGGCACCTACGTGAACAGCGTCAAATTCACCGCGCCGGGCCAGTTCGACCCCACCCGCGCCAAGGCTTCGCCTTATCAGACCGGCGTATGGGTGCCGCTGATGGTGGCAGGCCCCATGGTCGCCTCGCCGGGGCGCGAGGTGCCGTCCATGGTGGGCTCGGTCGACCTGTACAGGCTGTTTGCCGAAATCGCGGGCGCCGACGTCGACAAGGCCATCCCGGCCAACGACCCGATCGACGGGCAGCCCATGCTGGCCTACCTGACCAATCCCGGGCAGGCAAGCATCCGCAGCACCAACTTCACTGAAATGGGCACCAACGAGAGGGCGGTTGACGCAGGTGCAAACGAATATCCCTGCGTGATCCCCGCCGCCAACAACGTCTGCACGACGCTCTTTCCACAAAAGGGGGTTTGCGTGACGCAAGGCGGCATCTGGTACGGCGATAATCTGACCGCCGGCGAAACCGACGACGTTCCCGCAACGGGGTACCACAATTGCTGCCAGGTCCAGGCCTACCGCCTGGCCCACGGGAACGAGGGCACCACCTTCCTGCCTTACGCCACCAAGGCAGTCACGGATGGTACCTACAAGCTGGTGCGCCAGACGCGCAACGAGTGCGTGCCGGCCATGGGCACCGCCGCGGATCCCGTCGATTACAGCTACAGCCCCACCGGCTACGACGTCAAGGACGAGTTCTACCAGATCGACACTGCCACCCCCAATCCCAAGCTGGACAAGGAAGGCAGCGAGTTGGTGGCGATAACCACGCCGCCTTTGGATACGTCGTCGCTGACCGGCGAGCAGCAGCAGGCCTACGCCAACCTTAGGTCCGAAATGGACAAGCACGATGCCGTGGCCAGTTACAACGCGAACTACGACAGCGTCAATTGCCCCGGCGACGGCAACCGCGACCGGGTGGTGGATGCCAAGGACCTGGCCAACTGGAAGGAACTCAGCCAACTGAACAATGGCCAATCGAGCTGGTACGACTTCAACCACGACGGCAAGACGGACGACGCGGATCGGCAGATCATCGCGAACAATATGGGCAAGACCTGCAGCAGCTAGGACGGGTTTGCGGTTCGCCCTGAATCAAGACCATACAGTGTGGCAGCCGGCGTCGTGCGGGCATGGAGCCAAGCACGACGCAGCGGTCCGCCTTTCTGGCGTTAGCGGTCAACAGCCGCGTGCCGTTGCAGCCGTTCGCAAGCCTGCTCGGGGTTGATCCACCAGACGGCGGCGATGCCGGCGACCAGCAACAGCAGGCCTGTCAGCGTAAAGGCGCTCCCCAGCCCCTGGGCCAGCAAGGCGGTATTGTTGCCAATGGCTGTGGCTTTTGCCGCGCCGTATCCGGCCTGCTGGACCAGCCATCCGACCACGGCGGGGGCGATCACCCCTCCAATGGACGCAATCCCGACCAAGGTCGATATGACGATGGCCCGCTGGGTTGGATTGACGGCGAACGCAATGGCGGTTGGCGCCATTGGGAATACCAGGAACGCACCCCAGCCGACAGTCATGGCGGCTATGGCTTGCAATCCAGAAGTATGCGGCAACAGCAGCAGGCAGATTCCGGAGACCGCCAGCGAGCCGCCGAACAGCCCGCCCACCGCCCAGCGGGCGGTGACGCCGTTGCGCATGAGATGGCGTCCCAAAAAGCCCAGGCCGACCAGCAGCAGCGTGCCGAACAGCCATGGCAGTGCATAGATGAGCCCCACCTGCGACTGTTCTATCTTCAATACGCCGCCGATGTATTGCGGCACCCAGGTTGTCATGGCTCCTTGCGCCCAGAAGCAGGTAAAGCCGGCTGCCATGGCGATCAGCCACGACCTGCAGGTAAAAACTCGCCATAGAGGCACGGCTTTGAGCTTCTCGGTGGCCGAGGTGGTGATGGCCATGCCTTCGCTGCCTGCGTTGGCGCATTGGTAGGGGCCGTCGCGGCCTACGAATAGCCAGGCTATGCTCCATACCAGGCCGGCGAAGCCAAGGAATACGAAGGCCCACCGCCAGCCCAGGGATGGCGAGGCAATAATCCATGACAAGGCGGGGGCGGCTATGGCCGCGCCCACGGTTGGTCCGATGGCGATCAGATTGCTGGGGAGGGCGCGTTCGTGCGCGGGAAACCAGTGATGGGTGGCATGCAAGGCCACCGGCAGCGCGGGGCCTTCGCCGGCGCCGAGAATGATGCGGCTGGCTAGAAGGACGGCGGCGCCTCCCGAAAGCAAGGGAAACTGGGCGGCGGCCCAGATCAGCGCCAGAACCAGAATCAGCCAGCGGCTCGACACGCGGCTGGCGATGGCGCCGACCACGATGGCGCTCAGGCTGAACAGAAAGAAGAAGCTGCTGCCTATGAAGCCGAACTGCACCGGCGTGAGTCCCAGCTCTGCCATGGCCGGTTTGGCCACCAGTCCCAGGACGGCCTTGTCGCCGAAGTTCAGAATCATGAATCCGGTGAGCATCGCCGTAACCAGCCAGGCTCTGCCGCGTACGGATAACTGGATTGCATTGGCCGGTGTAACGGCATTCGATAGAGTCGTCATCGTGCTACTCCACTCAGGCCGCTGCCGATACGGGAGGGTAGAACAGGACGTCGTATTCGCGCGCTACCTGTACTACCTCGGCCGGATTGGACATATTGTGGATGCGGCGATAAAGCTCCAGCAGCCTGCCGGTCGGGGCTGCCCAGAAGAGGGCGGTGACGGGGTCTCCCGAGTTATTGAAGAACGCATGAGGCAGGCCGCGTGGCATGCGAACGAGGTCTCCCGAGGAGGCGGACGTCTTCTTCCCATCAAGCAGCAGGTCGATGCGGCCGTCCAGCACGAAAATGTATTCGTCTTGCTTCGGATGCATGTGTGGTGGCACGAAAGTTTCTACGGGGAACGTTGCGTGCCACGCAAAACAGTCGTCGCTGACTTGTTTGGGCACATAGACTTGCCCCAGGATATTCCAGGATACGCCGTCGATGCCGGTGTGGTTGCGGGTAATGTCGGGGGTTTCATGCATTTTCTTTGTCTCCTTGTAGTGTCGCCAGTCGATTCAATGTCTCTGTCACCAGGGGGTTGGTCGAGGCGAACCGCGGCTTGAACTGCTGGCGCGCCTGCGCCAGATCTTCTTCGTCCCAGTAGCCGATCAAGATGCCGCCTTCGGAAATCCGGGGCTGCACCTCGGTCGATTCAATAGCTCCGTCGGGAACCGTGACGCGCTGGCGCGGCTGGCGGGCCCAGCGAAATAGGGCTTCGTGCAAACGCGCGCGCACTGCGACATGCTCGTCCAGGGGCGAGGCGCCCAGATCGATGAACTCGTGGGGGTCGGACTGCAGGTCGAACAGCAAAGGCCGGTAGTTCTCGGCGATGACGTATTTCCAGCGGCCATCGAAGATCATCCGCAGCCAGGCGTCGCGCGGTTTCGTGCCTAGTTCTATGCGCGAGTCCTGGAAGGCATAGTCGTATTCGCAGACGACCTCTTTGCGCCAGTCGGCGGGCCGGTTGCCGAACAGCAGCGGCCGCAGCGAGCGCCCGTCGATGACATGAGGTACGGGCGGCCCCCCGTAGACATCGAGGAAAGTGGGGGCCAGGTCGACGGCTTCCACCAGTGCATCGCAGCGCGTGCCGCGTGTGGCGTCGGCGCGCGAGTCCGGGTCGTAAATAATCAGGGGCGCTCGGATGACCGGCTCGTGAAAGAAGTCTTTCTCCCCCATCCAGTGGTCGCCCATATAGTCGCCGTGGTCCGAGGTGAACACTATCATGGTCGTGTCCATGAGCCCGCGCTCTTCGAGGAAGGCAAACAGCAGGCCGAGCTGGTCGTCGATCTGCTTGATAAGGCCCATATAGCCCGGCATGACTGCATCGCGTACGCCGTCCCGCGAGAATGTGCGCGAGACACGATGGTTCATCATGGCGCCGTATACCGGATGCGGGTCATTGCGTTCGCTTTCGGACCGCACGACGGGCAGCGCGTCTTCGGGCTTGTACATGGTGGCGTAGGGTGCCGGCACGATGTACGGCCAGTGCGGCTTGATGTAGGAAAGATGCAGGCACCATGGCTGTTCTCCGGCTTCGGCGATGAAGTCCATGGCGCGGCGCGTGATGTAGGGAGTTTCCGAGTGCTCGTCGGGAATGAGCGCGGGCCGGTTCGAGTACTTCAGGAACCAGCCGGAACGGATGTTGCCGTCATCGTCCTTGGTCGAGTTGGCCCAGCTTTCCCAAGGATTGTCGCCGCCGAAGCCGTTTTGGCGCAGGTAGTCGTTGTATGAAGGGTCGGGGTCGTGGCCGGAATAGGGATGAATGCCGTCGTCCCGTTCGTAGGGGTCGAATCCGCATTCCGAGATGCGCACGCCTATGGGCGACTCGGGGTCGATGCCCAGGCGCGACATGCCGGCCAGGTCGGCGCGCATATGGGTCTTGCCGACCAGTACAGATCGTACGCCCAGCGGGCGCAAATGATCGCCGATGGTCATTTCGCCTGCCTTGAGCGGCACGAAATTCCAGCTTGCGCCGTGTGAATGCACATAGCGGCCTGTGTAATAGCTCATGCGGGACGGTCCGCACACGGGCGATTGCACATAGGCCCTCTCGAAGAGCATGCCGCGTTCGGCCAGCGCGTCGAGGTGCGGGGTTTTCAGCGTGGGGTGGCCGAAGCACGACAAGTGGTCTGCGCGCAACTGGTCACACATGATGAAGAGAATGTTCTTTACAGAGCGGGTCATAGTCTCCTCCGCAATTTGTTGAATGTGTTTTTTTATGGACCGATTTTAGGAGGCTGCTCATGCGGGCAGTAGTGCATTATTTTGATATCGATTACCATGGGTTATCACCTGGGAGCCCGTTATGCGCTTGCAACACATGCACCTGCTTTTGACGCTTGCCGAGACCGGAAGCCTGCGCGCGGCGGCGGAAGTTCTTAATGTCACCCAGCCGGCGCTCAGCAAATCCCTGCGGCAGCTTGAAGAGGAATTCGGCACGGCTCTTGTGCTGCGCAGTGCCAAGGGTGTGCGGTTGGCCCCGGCCGGCGAACTGGTGGCCGCCCGCGCGGCTTCCGTTGTGCGCGAGCTGGCCCGCGCCAAAGAAGAAGTGGATTGGCATTTGCGGCACGCGACCGCATTGGTGACCATGGGCCTGTCTCCCGCGGCGGCAATCCTTCTTGCGCCGGGAGCCATCGCGCGGTTCAGCGCGCGGTGGCCTCAGGTGCGGCTGCGCATGCGAGACGCGCTTTACCCATTTGCACTGCGGCAGTTGCGAGCGGGCGAACTCGACTTGGCGATCGGCCCGCTGCCGGTCGAAGGGGTCGGCCCCGACCTCGTTGTCCAGCCTTTGTTTGACAGCCAGGACGTTATTGCCGCGCGGCGGGGCCACCCTTTATCGAAAGCAAAGCGACTGAAAGATCTGGTCGATGCGTCGTGGGTGCTGACCGGCCCTTCAGGCGGCCCGGGCGATCCGGTCCGGCTGCGTTTCGAAGCCTTTGGCCTTGCAACACCCAAAGTTCGCTTGGAGTGCGAGTCGTTCTCGACATTGCTGGGATTGATGCCGCGCCTGAACGTGGTGGGAATCATGCCGCGCGGCTTCTTTGATCGCTATGGCCCGCGGACGGATCTGATAGATCTGCCTATCGAGGATCCCTTGCCGAATACGACAATTCATATCGTGACACGGGCGGACGCGCCCCTTACTTTGCCGGCGCGGCGCTTGCTCGATGCTTTCTTGCAAGAAGCGCGCGAAATGCGCTCCGCTTCATGATGCGGCAGTCGCTATCCGGTCTGGGGCGCCCAGCTCGTGCGTTTCCCGGAGTGGGCCGGGCGATCAAGAGTGCACGGTCGATACGGGGTTTTTCAGGCCGGCGTGGTAGCGGGCCACGTATTCGTCGAAGCTTTCGGTGTCGCTTTGTTCGATTTGCAGCTGGGTCCGCAGCGATTGGGCCGCATCGCTCATGAATTGTTCCTGCACCGCGGCG
The DNA here is from genome assembly GCF_035555955.1 of Eoetvoesiella sp. Lineage (NCBI taxonomy): Bacteria > Pseudomonadati > Pseudomonadota > Betaproteobacteria > Burkholderiales > Alcaligenaceae > Eoetvoesiella > Eoetvoesiella sp. Next base: position 10,603 of record NZ_DATMGA010000054.1, read on the forward strand.
CCCAGGGGCTTGGCGCGCAGCCACTCGTGGTGGGCGCGGCTTTGGCGCAGCGTGTAGTCGTGCAGGCCTATGCCTTCGTCGCGCAGGTGTTGCAGCAACTGGGCGGAAGGCGTGGCTTCGGGGTTCGAGACTTTGGGATGCTGCGCAAGCACTGCCTGCACGTGGTTTTGCCCGCCGTAGGTGGCGTCGAGCAGGTCGGCGTAGGGCAGCATGCCTTCGAGGATTTCGCTGGCCCAGTCCATTAGGCTGATGGGCTTGTTGCTTTTGACGAGCGCCAGCCCAGGCTTGCGCCCCATTTTCGCCACCAGGCCGAAGTTGTCCTGGCTGTCGTGGCAAAAGCCGTTCTGGGGGAAGAAGGGGCTGTCTTCCACGGCACAGAACAGCAGGAAGGCGTCCATGAAGTGGCTGGTCTGCGCCGTGATGCCGGTGGGGGCGGCGGGGTCGATGTCGAGGCAGCGCACCTCGATGTACTGCACGCCGCGCGCGGCCAGCGCCGTCGAAGGCCTTTCGCAGCGTTCGGTGGTGCGTTTGGGGCGGATGCTGGAGTAGTACTCGTTTTCGATTTGCAGCAGATTGGTATTGAGCTGGATCCATTCGCCGTTGCGGTGCGTGCCCAGGGCCTGGTAGGGCGGCCAGGGCGTGGTTACCGCCACGTACAGCCGGCTCAGGAAGGTTTCGATGTCGTTGTAGCAAAGCTCGAGGTCGGACTGGGCCTTGTTGTTGTAGCCCAGGTCGCTCATGCGCAGGCTGGTGGCATACGGCAGGTACAGCGTGTCGTCGTCCAGTGTCGACAGGTCGTGGGTGACGCCTTCCAGGAACCTGGCCGAGACGGCGGGCGAGTTGCCGAACAAATACATGAGCAGCCAGGAATACCGCGTGAAATTGCGGATGAGGGCCATATAGCCCTTGGAGCGCTTTTCTTCCTGGGTGGCGCCTTCGGTATCGAGGATGTCCCAGAATTCGTCGGGCACGGAAAAGTTGTAGTGCACGCCCGCGATGCATTGCATAGCCTTGCCGTAGCGTTCGGCCAGGCCGCGCCGGTACACGTGCTTGAGCATGCCGGTGTTCGACCTGCCGTACCAGGCGATGGGGATGTCGGCCTCGGCCGGCAGGTGGGCCGGCATGGATTGGTTCCAGATGATTTCGCCTTTGAGCTGGCTGGCAACGAACCGGTGCACGTCTTCGAGCTCGCTCAGCAGCGAGGGCACTGTGGCGTGCGTGCCGGTTATGAGCTCGAGCAATGCTTCGGAATAGTCGGTGGTGATGCGCGGATTGGTAAGCGCGCTGCCCAGCGCCGACGGATGCGGCGTGGCGGCCAGCAGCCCCTGAGCATCCACCCGCAAGCCTTCTTTTTCAATGCCGCGTAATATTCTGGCCAGCACAGGAAGGTGCGAGCGCAGTACGGAATGGCGTTGGGTGCGTTGTGTCATGCGGGTGTCTTTTCAAAGGTATCGCTGCGAATTTTACCCGACACCTTAAAATACGCGCACAATTTATTGCATGCACATCGTTCGCAAGCCTGATCCGCTGGCCGGCGCTTTGCAGGGCGGGTGCTGAACGTGAAAAAGGATAGCCATGGCGCGGTTTGCCTGTTTGATGATCTTGGTGCTGGGGCTGCTGGCGGGGTGCTCGCCGGAGTACAACTGGCGCCAGGTGCCGGTGGCCGGCGGCATGGTCCGGGCGACTTTCCCGGACAAGCCGGAAACTGCGAAACGCAGCTTGAACTTTGCGGGCCATGCGGTCGAGTTCACCTTGACGGCCGCCACGGTGAACGGGGCCGTGTTTGCGGTCGGATACGCGCCGCTGCCCGCCGCCCTCGCGGATGATGAGGCGGCGCGCACCAAAATGGGGCAGACGGTCATGGCTTCGTTCTATCAGAACCTGGGCGCGGAAATTCCCGCCGAACTGCCGGCTTTCGGCGAAGCTTTTGAAATTATGGGCAAGGATGCGGGCAAGGGGGCGATGCGGTTGCAGGCTATGACTTGGGTGCTGCCGCATGCGCTGGTCGAGGGAATGGTGACGGCTCGTGCAGACGCATTTCCGGAGTCGCAGGCGCGGGAGTTTTTGAAGGCGCTGGCGGCGGGTGTCCGGTAATGTTTGGCAGCATGCCGGCGCGGAGCAGGGCGGTGATGGCCGCCTGGCGGCTGTGCACCTGCAGCTTCTTGCAGGCATTATGGATATGAAAGTTTACGGTGCGTTCGGTCAACCCAAGTATGACGCCCATTTCCCAGCTTGTTTTACCAATGGCGGCCCAGCCAAGACATGTCAATTCCCTGGGGGTTAGGGTCTTCATCAGTAGTGTCTCCATAGTATTGATATGCTTGTGGTTGTTTTACTATTTATGAATGAATGTATCAATTATTGCCAGGAAGGTAAAACGGGCAAGGACAATTCCATGTCCGGGGTGTAACAACAGAAAGTGATAAAATGCAGCTTCGTGATTCCTATAGCGCCGATTTGCTTGATCTGCTTGCGGGCGCCTCATAAATCCAGCTAAAGAGGTCCTTATGGTCCAGTCAACAACCTATTCCGAGCCCGGCGCCGCCAACCCGGACACCGCTTCCGGCAGCATCGTTCCCACCGGCTCCGTCGGCATTGTCTCCCCCCGCACCATCGCGTTCCACGAGCCCCTGCCTCTGGCCAGCGGCCAAGTGCTGCCCAGCTACGAGCTGGCGGTCGAAACCTACGGCACGCTGAACGCCGATTGCAGCAATGCCGTGCTGGTTTGCCATGCCCTGAATGCCTCGCACCATGTGGCGGGGATTTCCGCCTCCAATCCCAAGGATATCGGCTGGTGGGACAATATGGTGGGTCCTGGCAAGGCCGTCGATACCGAAAGGTTCTTCGTCATCGGCGTGAACAATATCGGCTCGTGCTTCGGCTCGACCGGGCCGGCCAGCATCAACCCGGCCACCGGCAGGCCGTGGGGGGCGGGGTTCCCCATACTTACCGTGCGCGATTGGGTCGATGCCCAGGTGCGGCTGGCCGATCATTTCGGCATACGCAAGTTCGCCGCCGTCATGGGCGGGTCGCTGGGGGGCATGCAAGCCCTGGGATGGGCCGTCAGTTGCCCCGACCGGGTGGGGCATTGCGTGGTCGTGGCCAGCACCCCGCGATTGACGGCGCAGAACATTGCCTTCAACGAAGTGGCGCGCCGCGCCATCATCAGCGATCCCGATTTTCACGGCGGCGATTATTACGCCTACGACACCGTGCCCAAGCGGGGCCTGTCGGTGGCGCGCATGCTGGCTCATATTACGTATTTGTCCGACGACGACATGGACGAGCGGTTCGGCCGCAATCAGCGCGCGCCCGCGGAAAACGGCGAATACCACTACGGGTATGACGTCGAATTCGAGGTCGAGTCCTATCTGCGTTACCAGGGCGAAAAATTCTCCACGTATTTCGACGCCAATACGTATTTGCTGATCACCCGCGCGCTCGATTATTTCGATCCCGCCCGCCATTACGGCGGCGACCTGGCCCAGGCGCTCAGCGTGGCGCAGGCCGAGTTCCTGGTCGTGTCGTTCGGCACCGACTGGCGTTTTCCCCCGGCACGGTCGCGCGAAATCGTCAGCGCCCTGCTCAAGAGCAAGCGGGCCGTCACGTATGCCGAGATCGATGCGCCGCACGGCCACGATGCCTTCTTGCTGGACGACGCCCGCTACCATGCCGTGGTACAGGGCTATTACGACCAGATCGCGGCCAAGCTCGGCTTGCCCGAGCGCCAGTCCACCACAGGAGTCCTGGCATGAGCACCTTGTCCGCCTCCAAGCCCGCCAATACCGCGCGTGGCGCCATTCGTCAGGACCTGGTGCGCATAGCCAGCTGGATCGAGCCGAACACCCGGGTTCTGGACCTGGGTTGCGCCGACGGCACGCTGCTGGCGTATTTGCGCGACCATAAAAACGTCGATGGAGTTGGCGTCGAACTGGATGACGAGCGGGTCATCGCATCGGTGCGCCGCGGCGTGCGGGTCATCCAGCAGAACCTGGAAGAGGGCCTGGCGCTGTTCGACGGCATGCAGTTCGATTCGGTGGTGCTGTCGCAAACCCTGCAGTCCATGCATCGCACCGAGCACATCCTGCGCGAAATGGCCAGGGTTGCGCGCTTCGGCATTGTGTCCTTTCCCAATTTCGGCTATTGGCCGCATGGCTGGTCCATTCTGCGCGGGCATATGCCGGTCACGGGCGAAATGCCCTATCAGTGGTACAACACGCCCAACATCCATTTGTGTACGCTGAAGGACTTCCAGGATCTGGCGGCCTCGCTGGATTTGCGCATTACGCACCTGGCAACCTTCAATGACGACCGCGAGGTCAAGTTCCTGCCGGGCTGGCGCAGCACGCTGGCGGTGTACCGGTTTGAATCCCCCAATTGGGTCGAGGGCAAAAGGAGCTGATCATCGTATCGCCGTCCAACGTCTATGCCAGTCCGCGAGTCATCCCTTTATTGATCCTGGGTTTTGCCAGCGGCCTGCCGCTGGCTCTCACCAGCGGAACCCTGCAGGCCTGGGCCACGGTATCCAACGTCTCTTTGCAGAACATCGGTTTTCTGACCTTGGTCGGCACCGCCTATACGCTCAAGTTCCTGTGGGCTCCGCTGGTCGACCGGTATGCGCCGCCCATACTCGGGCGGCGGCGCGGCTGGATTCTGATTTGCCAGGTGTTGCTGGCCCTTGCGATCGCCGCCATGGGCTTTTTCTCGCCTTCGACCGAGCTGGCGTGGCTGGCGGTATTGGCGGTGGTGGTAGCGTTCTTGTCCGCCACGCAGGATATCGCCTTCGACGCCTACAGCACGGACGTGCTGCACGACAGCGAGCGCGCGGCCGGGGCGGCGGTCAAGGTCATGGGCTACCGGATCGCCATGATCGTGTCGGGCGGGCTGGCGCTGGTGCTGGCCGGAACCTGGCTCGGCTGGCGCTACACCTACGTGCTCATGGGTATGTTCATGTTGCTGTGCACGCTGGCCACGCTGCTGGCGCCGGAACCCGAGGTCGCGGCCAAGGCGCCCCGCACGCTGGCCCTGGCTGTCGTCGAGCCGCTGTCGGAGTTCTTCAGCCGCCGCGGCGCCGTGCTCATCCTGCTGCTGATCGTCCTGTACAAGCTGGGCGACGCCTTTGCGGGGGCGCTGTCCACGACCTTCCTGATTCGCGGCGCGGGCTTCAGCCCCGAAGAAGTCGGCATGGTCAACAAGATCTTCGGGCTGATCGCCACCATCGGGGGGGCGCTGGCGGGCGGCTCCATCATGGCGCGCCTGGGCCTGTACCGGTCGCTGATGATATTCGGCATTTTGCAGGCCGTTTCCAATTTCGGGTATTGGGTGCTGGCGGTGACGCCGCCCCATATCTACTCGATGGGGCTGGTGGTGGCTTTCGAGAACATTTGCGGCGGCCTGGGCACGGCGGCTTTCGTTGCCCTGCTGATGGCATTGTGCAAGCAGGAATTTTCGGCGACCCAGTTCGCCTTGTTGTCGGCCCTGTCCGCGGTGGGCCGCACCTACCTGGCCGGGCCGTTCACGCCGCCGCTGGTCGAAAGCCTGGGGTGGCCCGCCTTCTTCGTGGCGACCGTGTTCATCGGCGCGCCGGGCCTGCTGCTGCTGTGGTGGAAGCGGGCTGAAATACACAGCCTGGACTCCTCCGGGGAAGAGACCGCGGTCCAGTCCTGATTTCTTCAAAATGGTTGACAAGCGATAAGGCGGGTTTTTATACTTATAGTTAGCAAGCTAATTAATAGCTAACTAACAAAAACCTTAACGAGCCGCGCGGGCCGCCGCGCGCATGAATCGCCCATGACACGCACCCATAGCCGTCCTTCCGATCCCGTCCTGATGGACGTGACGACCTCGCTGACCCGCATGAGCCGGGCCTACCGCCAGGCCGCCGACGGCTCCCTGGCCGAACTGGGTCTGTCGACGGCCACTGCCTGGCCGGTCGTGATAGTGGGCAGGATGGGCGACGGCGTGCGGCAGAAGGTGGTTGCGGAAGAGCTGGGCATCGAAGCGCCTTCGCTGGTGCGGCTGCTCGATCAACTGGAAGCCAATGGCTTTCTGGCGCGCAAGGACGACCCCGACGACCGCCGCGCCAAAACCTTGCATCTTACGAAGCTGGGCCGCACTGTCGTGGCGGACGTCGAGGCATTGCTGGTGGATCTTCGCCGCCGCATCTTCGACGGCGTGTCGCGTGAAGACGCCGATACCTTTTTGCGGGTGCTGGCCACGCTTAAATCAGGCCTGGCGGCCGAGGCCGGCAAGGCGGAGGTGAAGGCGGCAAAATGAAGTGGCCCACTCCCGGCGAGATGTTGTTCTCGGGTAAAAGCTATCTGGCGGCAATGCTGGCGCTTTATCTGGCGTACAGCATCGATCTGCCCAGGCCCTTCTGGGCGGCCACCACGGCCTACGTCGTGGTAACGCAGCCCTGGGTGGGAAGTGTGCGTTCCAAGGCGCTGTATCGTTTGTGCGGCACGTTTGTGGGTTCGGCCGCCACGGTGTTCATGGTGCCTCGCCTTAGTCAATCGCCCGAGCTGTTGACGCTGGCCATGGCAAGCTGGCTGGGGATTTGCCTGTACATTTCCTTGCTGGATCGCACACCACGTTCGTATGTCTTCATGCTGGCCGGCTATACGGCCGCCCTGATCGGCTTTCCTTCGGTAGTGCAGCCCGCCGATGTTTTCAATACCGCCGTGGCGCGGGTCGAAGAGATCAGCCTTGGCATCGTGTGCGCAACCTTTATCCATAGTGTGATACTTCCGAAAGGGATACGGCCCGTGGTGATGGCCGGGCTGGACAGGTCGCTGACCGACGCGCGAGCCTGGATAGGAGACGTCTTGCGCGGCATCGATATCGGTACGCGCGCCAAGGACAGGGGCCTGCTGGCCAACGACATTACCCAGTTGCGGCTGTTGTCCACCCACGTGCCTTTCGAGGTCGACAACCTGCGATGGTCCGCGCAAACCTTGCGGGCCCTGCAGAATCGCATTGTTGCTCTGACGCCGCTCATCTCGGCGGTCGAAGATCGTGTGCGCGCGTTTCAGTCCGATGGGCGCGAACTGCCGGGCGACCTGCGGCTCGTCATGTCCGGCCTTGCCCAATGGGTCGAGGCGGGAGCCGACGCCTCCCCGGAGCAATTGCGGGAAATACGCGAAACCCTGAGCCGCATCCTGGCGGAAATTCCGCCGCGGCCGGACTGGCATGACATGCTTGCGGCCAGCCTGGCAACCCGCTTGCGCGAGCTGGCGAAGACTTACGAGCAGTGTCTGCGTTTGCGCAGGCTCATCGACGCCGGCCGGCCAGCGGACGAAAAGCGCGTGGTGCGCCACAATGCCGCCAGGGTAGTGTTGCATCGGGATCGCGGCCTGGCGCTGTTGTCGGGCGCCGCGGCGGCGATCGCCATTGTCGAATGCTGTGCATTGTGGATACTGACCGGCTGGAAGGACGGCGCGACGGCCGCCATGATGGCGGCGGTGTTCAGCTGCCTGTTCTCGGTCATGGATAATCCCGTGCCGTTCATCCGCAGGTTCTTTGTGTTTACCGTGCTGTCCGCGCCGCTGTCCGCCCTGTATTTGCTGGTCATCCTGCCGACGGTCAATTCGTTCGAAATGCTGGTGCTGGTTTTGTTTCCGAGCTTCTTCGTCATCGGGTGCCTGATCCATAGGCCGGTGATCGCGTTGCAGGTGACGGCCGTCTTGTTCGGGCTGTTGGGAGCGCTGGCCTTGCAGGACGCGCATTCGGCGGATCTGATTTCATTTACCAACAGCATCATCGGGCAATTGGCGGGCACTGGCCTGGCGGCTGTCAATGCGGCCATTTTCCGCACCATCAGCGCCGAACGCGCCGCCGGCCGCATCCAAAAAGCCAACCGGCGGGATCTTGCCACGCTGGCCGGCCTCGATCGGCTGGCGCGCACCAATTCGTTCACCGCCCGCATCCTGGATCGAATCGGCCTGCTGCAATCGCGGCTGGCCATTACGCAACAGCCCGATGATGCGGGGGCATCCGACGCCATGCTGGATTTGCGGGTGGGGGCCGATATTGCCTTGCTGCAAAGGGTCAAGCTTCATTTGGCGCCGGAAAGCGGCAAAAAAATCCAGCATGTGCTGGATGAGCTGGCCGCCTATTTTCAGGGTGGCTCGAAGCAGCGGGATCGCGCGGCCGGCGTGTTGTTGAAAAAAGTGGACAGCGCCCTGGCCGACGTGGCGGGCATGTCGGCATCCGGTGCGCCCAAGGGGCGGGCGATGGTGGCGCTGGTCGGGATTCGGCGCGGGCTGTTCCCGCAGGCTATGGCGTATGAGGCCGGCGCGGGGCAGATGCAAATGAGGATGCAGTCATCATGATCGGCGAGTTGAATATTTACGGCATCTATGTGCCTTGGCTTTTGGTGCTGGGTACGGTAACGCTGTTCATCGTCAAGGTTGTCTCGGGCGCGTTGGCCCGGCTGGGGTTTTATCGTTTGGTATGGCATCCCGCGCTTTTCGATCTGGCGTTGTATGTCGTGCTGCTATTCGGCGTGTGGTCCGTTTTCCCACAGATTTATAAGTTTTTGATGGTTTAAAGAAATGAAGCTGCCGTTTCCCTTTCATCCCGCCGCCCTGGGCAGATTCGCCGTTACGGCCATCGTCGTGGCGGCGGCGGTTTGCGCCGGCTGGCGCTTGTGGGTTCATTACGAGGTCGAGCCCTGGACGCGCGATGGTCGCGTCAAGGCCTACGTCGTGAACGTGGCCCCGGATGTCGCGGGGCTGGTCGTGGCCGTGCCCGTGCACGATAACCAGGACGTCAAGGCGGGCGACGTCTTGTTCGAGATCGACCGCTCACGCTTTCAGCTTGCCTACGATCAGGCCCGTGCATCGATGCGCCAACAAGAGGCGGCGCGGGACCAGGCTGCCCGGGATGTGCGCCGCAATCGTTCATTGGGCGCCCTGGTTGCGGCCGAAGCCGTCGAGCAGAGCCAGGCCAGGCTCGCGCAGGCCGAGGCCGCGCTGGCCCAGTCCCAGGCGTTGCTCAATACCGCCAGGCTGAACCTGGATCGCAGCCGGGTCGTGGCCGTGGTCGACGGCCGCGTCACCAATCTGGATTTGCGCGCAGGCGATTATGTCAGCGCGGGCAAGCCTGTCATGGCCCTGATCGACGCTTCGTCGTTCTATGTCGAGGGCTACTTCGAGGAAACCAAGCTGGCCCGCATTCATCGCGGCGATCCGGTCGACGTTACCCTGATGGGGAATGCAAGCCCGATCCAGGGCACGGTTGAGAGCATTGCCTTGGGCATTGCCGACCGCGACCGCAGCACTGGCTCCGATCTGCTGCCCAACGTGAACCCCACTTTCAATTGGGTGCGCCTGGCGCAGCGCATTCCCGTGCGCGTAAGAATCGACAAGGTGCCCAGCGGCGTGCGTCTCGTAGCCGGGCAGACCGCCACCGTGGCCGTCAATGCGAACGACGGCGGTGGCGCGCGAGGGTTGGAGGCGGGGGCGGCGGATCGGCCGAAGGATGCATCATGAGGCGCCGCATTCTTTTGATGCCCTTGCTGGCGTTGGCGCTGGCCGGATGCGGCACGGTCGGGCCCGATTACAGCGTGCCGGATTCGGCGGTGGCCAGGCAGGCCGAAGTCTCTCGCCCGTTTACCGGGCAGAACGAGGCTCCCTACGAGCGGGCGCCCTTGCCCGGCAAGTGGTGGAAGCTCTATGACGATCCTGTGCTCGACGGGTTGATCGAAAAGGCCCTGGCCCGCAATACCGATCTGCGCGTTGCGCAGGCCAGTCTCGAGCATGCCCGGGCCGCGATGCGAGAGGTCCAGTCCCGGCAAAAGCCGTCGATCGGCGTCTCGGCTTCGCCCGCTTTTGGCCATGTATCGGGCTTGCAGGAATTGCAGCCCGATGTCAGCCCGCCCGATCAGTGGTCGTACAGCGCAGGGGGCAGCATTGCGTATCAAGTGGATCTGTTCGGCCAGATCCGCCGGGCCGTTGAAGCCTCGCGAGGCGACGAGCAGGCCGCGCAGGCGGCATACGACGCGGTGCGGGTCACCGTGGTGGCGGAAACCGCCCGCGCCTATGCCGACATGTGTTCGGCCGGTATGGAGCTGGCTTCGGCGCAAAAATCCGTTGCGATCCAGCGCGATTCGCTGGATGCGGTACAGCGCCTGGAACGGGCCGGGCGCGGCGCCAAGCTGGACGTTACCCGCGCCGGCAGCCAGCTGGAGCTCTTGAAGGCGGCGTTGCCGCCTTTCAAGGCGCGCCAGCGCACCGCGCTATATCGGCTTGCCGCTCTTACCGGCGTCGTGCCCGCGGCGATGCCGCCGTCCTTGCTCGAGTGCGCCGCGCCGCCGCGCTTGACCCGCGTCATTCCCGTCGGCGACGGCGCCGCGCTGTTGCGCCGACGCCCCGACATCCGCCAGGCGGAACGCCGGCTTGCGGCCAGTACCGCGCGCATAGGCGTGGCCATGGGCGATCTTTACCCCAGGATATCTCTCGGCTTGTCGGGCGCCAGCGCCGGGCCGTTCAATCTTGCCGGCGAGCCCGGCACGTTCAGCTGGAGCCTGGGGCCGCTGATTTCATGGACCTTGCCCAATAGCGGGGCGGCCCAGGCGCGCATCGCCCAGGCCAAGGCCGATGTGAAAGCCGATCTGGCCAGGTTCGATGCAAGCGTTCTGGGCGCCCTGCGCGAGACGGAAAGCGCCCTGGTCGTCTATGCCCGCGAGCTGGATAGGCAGGCGGCGCTGGCCGCGGCCCGGGATCGTGGCGCCGAGGCGGTGGGCCAGGCGCGCCGGCTGTTTGCGATGGGCAAGACGGATTATCTTGCCGTGCTGGATGCCCAGCGCACACTGGCCGGTACGGAAAGCGCCGTGGCGGCCTCGCAAGCGCAATTGAGCGATGACCAGATCAGTCTGTTTCTTGCCTTGGGAGGCGGCTGGCAGTGATCCATTGGGCGGTGGGCGCAGCGCCCAGGGATTCCGCCATGCTTTCCTCGAAGAAGCAGTACCCGTCCTTGCCCGTATGTTTGGCGCGGTACATGGCGATGTCGGCTTGCGACAGCAATTGCGAACCCGACGTTACGCTTTGGTGGAACAAGGCGATGCCTATCGATACGCTCAGGGTGAAGGTCTTGCCCCCGACTCGGTAGGGTTTGCCGATTTGCTCCAGGTAGTGCACTGCCGTTGCGGCCGCTTCGCCGCGCGCGTCGTCGAGTTCGGACAGCAGGACGATGAACTCGTCTCCGCCGAGGCGCGCGATCGTGTCGGTGTTCTTGCGGCCTTTTTGCAGGCGGCTTGCCACTTGGGTGAGCACGACATCGCCGGTTTTGTGGCCATGCCTGTCGTTGATTTCCTTGAATCCGTCCAGGTCGCAGAACAGGAGGGCGAACCGGGCGCCGTTGTGCGCGGCGCGATCCAGCGCGTGCTGCAGGCGGTCTTCCAGCATTGCCCGGTTGTACAGGCCCGTCAGAGAATCGTGGTGCGCCAGGAACGACAGGCGGATCTCGCTTTCCCGGAGTGCGGCTTCTTTTTCGGCAAGGCGTGTTACCAGATAGTTGAAGCCCAGCACCATGCTGCCGATTTCATCGTTGCGCTGCACCGGCAGCGGCTTGAGCTCGCGCTTGCCGTCGGCGATTTCCCGCATGGCCCGAGCCGTGCCGGTAAGCGGGCGCAGCATGCGTGGCAGTATCAGCAGCATGATCAGCAGGATTCCCGCCAGTCCCACCAGGCTTCCCTGGATGGCGAGCCGTTCCAGCAGCTGCAGCGGCAGGAATGCCTGCGCGGTGGGCAAGTGGGCCACGACGAACCAGTCCGTGCCCGGAACGCCGGCCGCCGCGGCCAGTTCTTCTTCGCCGTTGACATCGATGCTGATGCCGGTTGCGTGGTAGCCGGCCCAGGCCTGGTCGAGCAGCCTGTTCATGTTCTTGTCGCTGGGGGGCGTCGGCCGCGCGGTGTTGCTGGTGCCGATGATGGTGCGCTCTTTGGGTGAGACCAGCACCAGGCCGCCTGTATTGATGCCCGTGTCGTCCCGCAGGGCCTGGAGCAGGCCTGGAGCATCGAGTTTGAAGACTCCGGCCAGCACGGCGGCGCTGCGGTTTCCGGAATTGTTTACGGGGGCCGCGATGACGATGAACGGAGCGCCTTGCGCCGAGTTGCGGATGACCTTGCTGATGGCCGGCTCATTGGCTGCCAGGGCGGCGCGAAACCATTGAGGGTCGGGCAAGACTTCCGCCCGCGTTCCGCCGGGGCCCGGCAGGCTTTTTTCCAGGAACTCGCCGTCGGCATCCAGGAGCAGCAGTTCGTCCGCCAGCAGGGGGCTTATGCTGCGTCTTTCCTTGGCCCACTGCGTGAACTCCCGCGGCTTCAGCAGCAGAGAAGGCGGCAAGGCCTTGGCCAGGTGGGCGATGAGCTGGCGGCGGGCCTGGACGTGCTGGCCGATGTCGCGCGCCATATAGGTAGCCAGTGTGAATTGTTGTGCGGCGGCCTGCTGCCGCAGGTTTTCCTTGGTCAGCGGCAGCGCAATCCCGAAACGCAACGCAACACCCACGGCCAGCACGACGAGGCATAGCGCAACCATCCGGAATTTCAGGGATTGGAAGATCATGGGTGTAACGAATGCGGGGTTGGTCGATATGACATACGCCGACGATAGCGGTTCAGTGACCGGTGGTTTTGGAGAATACCTGGATCACGACAACACCCGAAATAATGAGCGCCATTCCAAGCATGGCCGGAACATCGAGGCTTTGCCTGAAAAACAGTGCTCCGATTATGGAAATCAATGCAATGCCCGCGCCGGACCAAATGGCATAGGCAACACCGACCGGAATGGTGCGCAGAGTGAGGGACAGGCAATAAAACGCGGCGGCGTATCCGACGACCACGAGCACCGAAGGCGCCGGGCGCGCAAAGCCCTCCGAGGCTTTCAGGGCCGAAGTGGCAATGACCTCGCAGAGGATGGCGATGGTCAGGTAGACCCAGTTCATGTTGTGCCTTTCCTTGCTCGCTGGCGAAATAGCGTAATAATACCGGTCTTGCGCGGCAGCGGGTAGCGGAGCACATGATAGCGCGCCTCGGCGCGCGGGTTTGTTTATTGACTCGAATTGCGTTAGCCTTGCCCAAACCCGCTTTTTGCTTTGCTTTCGGAAACACAATTCATGCTCAAGGTCATATCCGCCAATTTGAATGGCATCCGTTCCGCCGCCAACAAGGGTTTCCTTCCCTGGGCGGCCGAGCAAAATGCCGACTTCATCTGCATGCAGGAACTCAAGGCCCAGGCGGCCGACATGACCCCCGCCATGCTGGGCTTTCCTGAACGCCACGGCTATTTTCACTATGCCGAAAAAAAGGGCTATAGCGGGGTGGGCATCTATGCGCGCCAGGAACCGCTGCGCGTCATAGAAGGCCTGGGCGTGCCGGAAATCGATGCGGAAGGCCGCTATCTGGAGCTGGTTTACGACGATTTGTCGCTGATATCGCTCTACCTGCCGTCGGGCTCCAGCGGGGATCACCGCCAGGCCGCCAAGTTCAGTTTCATGGAGCATTTTTTCGGCCATCTGGCCGAACTGGCAGGCAGCGGACGCCAGGTACTGTTGTGCGGCGACTGGAACATCGCCCACAAGGAAATCGACCTCAAGAACTGGAAGGGCAATCTCAAGAACAGCGGCTTCCTGCCCGAAGAGCGCGCCTGGCTCACAAAAGTGTTCGACGAACTGGGTTGGGTGGATGTATACCGGCGTCTGCATCCCGATGCGACCGGCGAAGCCTACACATGGTGGAGCAATCGCGGCCAGGCCAGAGCCAACAACGTGGGCTGGCGCATCGATTACCAGATCGCCACGCCGGGCATCGCGGCAACGGCCAAGCGGGCGTCCATATACAAGGAGGCATGGTTCAGCGACCATGCGCCGCTGACCATCGAGTACGACTGGGCCCTGCGCAAATGAAAGTTCAAGGAATGTAAAGCCAGCCATATGCCGCCGCGTTTTTCGGATAATATCGAGATATAAAGAAAAAAACAGGGCGGCTAATGAGTTTGCGTCGAAAGAGTACCTCCCGGTCATGCAACGAGCCCACGACGGATCCCTCTGAAGAAACGAGTGCAGACGGCGATGCGCAGGACATGACGCGCACTGCCTACGAAAGCGAGCGGTTGGCGTTGGCCATCGAGGGCAGCGGCACGGGTATCTGGGATCGCAACGTCCAGACGGATGAAATTTATTATTCAACCGACTGGAAAGCCATGCTGGGCTTTAAAGAAGACGAGGTCAGCGGGCGGATGGCCGAAAGCTATACGCGGGTTCATCCCGACGACATCGCCTACGTCAAAAGAACCATCCAGGATCACTTCGACCGCAAGACTCCTTACTACGAGGTGGAGCATCGCCTGCGATGCAAGGATGGCAGCTACAAATGGGTGTGCAGCCGCGGCAAAGTGGTGAGCCGCGACAGCGAGGGCAATCCGTTGCGCATGGTGGGAACCACGACCGACGTGACCTCCATGCACGAGATCTCCGAGCAACTGCACAATACGGTTCAACTGCTTACCAGTCTTACCAATGAAGTGCCGGGCCTGGTGTTTCAGTACCATCTGCAGCCGGACGGAAGAGGGCGTTTTTCCTATGCCAGCGCGGGCATCGAGGACATCTACGAATTGTCGCCGCTCGAAGTGGCTGACAGCGTGGCGGTGCTGGATCGCCTTATCCACCCCGAAGACTTGTATTCCTACCACGCTTCGCTGCGGACATCGGCGGCTTGCCTGGCGCCCTGGCATTGCGAGTATCGCGTCATACTGCCGCGTCAGGGCCTGCGCTGGCGCCAGGGCGATGCAAAGCCTCAACGGCTGGACGATGGCAGCACGCTGTGGCATGGCTTCATCACCGACATCACGGCCCGCAAGAACATCGAAGCCGAGCTGCATAAATTCGCCACCACCGATTTCCTGACCCAACTGGCCAACCGCCGGCATTTCATGGTGCAGGTCGAGGCCGAACTGGCGCGGCTGCGGCACGACAAATCCAGGCCGGCCGCAATCCTCATGATCGACCTGGATCATTTCAAGGCCATCAACGACAGGTGGGGGCATGCGCTTGGCGACAAGGCGCTAAGGCATTTTTCAGCGGTTCTCAGCAATCATCTGCGCGAGACCGACGTGGCTGGCCGGATTGGCGGCGAGGAATTCGCCGTCATGCTGCGCGCCGCGGGTTTCACGCAGGCCGAGAGCTTTGCGCAGCGCCTGCAGCACCATCTGCGCAATTCGCCCCTGATCGAAGACGGGCAGCATGTGGACATGACGGTGAGCGTCGGGATTTCGGTCATGAATCCCACGGACGCCACCGCCGACGATTCCATTTTCCGTAGCGACAGGGCGCTGTACCAGGCCAAAAACAGCGGACGCGACCGCATCGAACGCGCCTGAGGGCGCCGCCATCTTTTTCTTGACTTCCCGAGAGAAAGTCTATATCTTACGATATATCGTAAAACATATCGTAAGATGAAAAAAGAGAAAATTCCTATGCAAGACAACTCATTTCCCCATCGGGGGCGCGGCCAGGCTTTTTCGTCCGGAAGACTCGCGGCGGGCCATGGGCGGGGCGGCCGGCCGTCGGACGACTGGGACGGCATGGGCGGCGGTGGCGGGCGGCTTACCCGCGGCCGCAAGTTCGGCGCGGACGAATTGCAGCTCATGCTGCTGGCCCTGCTGAAAGAACGCCCCGGCCACGGCTACGAGTTCATCAAAGAACTGCAGGCCCAGTCCAACGGCTTTTACAGCCCCAGCCCGGGCATGGTGTATCCTGCACTGACCTATCTTGAAGAATTGGGCTATGTCACCGTCGAGGCCCATGGCAACCGCAAGCTGTACCACCTGGCCGAGCCCGGCCGCCTGTACCTGGATGCCAACCGGGAGCGCGCCGAACTGTTGTTCGCGGGGCTGAAGCATGCGGCACGTAAAATGGCATGGGTGAAGCAGGCATGGAACAACGAATCCGACCCCGAGGCGCTGGAAGCCACGGGCTGGCTGCCCGAATTCGTCGAGGCGCGACGCGCCATGAAAGCCGCGCTGCTGCGGCGCACCGACGCTACGCCCGAAGAACAACGCCGGATTACCGTGATTTTAAAGCGGGCCACCTGTGAAATACTGGGTGAAGAAGCTTCGCCCGCAGACCAGGCTTAGGAGCAAATGAATGACGACTTCAATTAAACACACCCGGCTTGAAGTGGAAAAAGTGCGGCACCCGCTCAAGTCGCGGCTTCTGCAGGTGCGGCGCAAGGTGCAGCTTACACCCTACCTTGTGCGCATCACGCTGGGCGGCGACGATCTGTCCGATTTCGTATCGGCGTCGTTCGATGACCACGTAAAGATATTCCTGCCTCCGGCGCCTGGCGAAAAACCCGTATTGTCGGTGCCCGGACCACAGGGCCCGGTGTTTCCCGAAGGGCAGCCCAAGCCCATAGCGCGCGACTACACGCCGCGCCGCTACGATCCCGAGGCCAAGGAACTGGACATCGAGTTCGTGCTGCATGGACACGGCCCGGCGGCTTCCTGGGCGGCCCAGGCCACCGAGGGCCAATACCTGGGAATAGGCGGCCCGCGCGGCTCTTTCGTCATTCCCGTGGAGTTCGACTGGCATCTGCTCATCGGCGACGAAACCGCCCTGCCGGCCATTGGACGCCGGCTTGCCGAACTGCCCCGGGGCAAGCGGGTTCTGGCCATTATCGAAACCGAGCACCCCAATGCCCATATCAAGTTCGATACCCGCGCCGACCTTACTTTGCAGTGGGTGCAGGGCGTGGCGGGCCAGGCCGACGGCCTGAGTCCCCTCGAGCGCGTGGTGCACCGGCTGCAGTTGCCCGACGGCGACGGCTATGTCTGGGCCGCGGGTGAATATTCATCCATACACGGTATACGCCAGCACCTGGTCAACGAGCGCGGGCTGGATAAATCCCGCATCCGCGCCGCCAGCTATTGGCGCCGCAGCGCGGGTAAATCGCACGAAGTCTTCGACGACTGACCCGAACCCCGTTACTTTGGTTTGCGTACCGAGGCCACGTCGCCGGGCTGTACATCGGCCTTGAGGCCGCCGAAGCTGGCGCGCAAATAGTTCGCCAGCTCGGCGACCTGCTGGTCGTTCAGCTTTGTGTCGAAGCCCGGCATCGCCTGGCGGCCTTGATTGCCGGGGAACTGCTTGGCGGAAACCCCCGCCAGGATGACCCGGATGAGGTTGTGCGGCTGTTCGTTGCGTACCGTGGAATTGCCGTGCAGTGCGACGGTGACATTGGGCTTGCCCTGGCCGTTGGCGGAATGGCAGCCGGCGCACAAGGCCAGATACAAAGGCCTGCCGGCGGCAATGACTTTCTCTGTTCCGGGGGCCGGGCCGGCCTGCGCGGGCAGGGCGGCAGGGGACAAGGGCGTGTCGCCTGTCAGGTAGCGAACCAATGCCTTGTTGTCGGCCTGCGTCAGGTGCTGAGTGCTGTAATGCACGACGTCGTGCATCTCGCCGTATGCCGACCCCTGCGGCGCAATGCCGAACGCCAGGAAGTGCTGCAGGTCGGCCGTGGTCCAGCCTCGGGCGGCCAGTTGTCCGGGGGTAATGCCCACTGCGTGGATGTCGCCCAGGTCGCCACCCTGCAAGGTTTTGCCCAGGGTTAGCTGACCCAGCGCGCCGCGCGGCGTGTGGCATTCGGTACAGTGGCCCAGCCCATTGGCCAGGTATTTTCCGCGGACCCATTCGTCGGAACTGCCGCTCGATGCGTCGGGAAGGGAGTTGCGCAGGAACAGGAAGTTCCAGCCGCGCAATAGCGCGCGTATGTTGAAGGGGAAAGGAACGTCATTGGCCCGGTTGGCAACGGGAACCGGCGCAAGGCTGCGCAGGTAGGCGAAAATGGCATCGCTGTCGGCCCGGCTTATGCTTCGGTAGCTGGTGTAGGGCATGGCCGGGTAAACGGGGTGTCCCGGCGCGATGCCGTCATGCAATACCCTGTAGAAATCGGCCGAGCTCCACGAGCCGATGCCATGTTTCTTGTCGGGCGTGATGTTGGATCCGTATATGGTGCCGAACGGCGTGGCGATGGGAACGCCGCCGGCAAATGGGGCCCCGTCCTTGCTGGTGTGGCAGGCCGTGCAGTCGGCGGCCATTGCCAAGTATTTGCCGCGGGCGATCAACTGGGCCGGGATCGGCGTGTCGGCCTGATCGATTGCCGCGGTCTTGTAGCTGGGGTCCAGCACGCCCGACAGCACTATGCCGGCGCCGACCACGATGATCACGGCAATTCCCCATGCCAGAGTCTTAGCTTTCATGCGGCCTCTCCTTGGTCAGGCCCGGCGTGCTCAATATGACTTCCTTGACGGCCTGGTAATAGCGCACATAGCCGGTGCAGCGGCAAAGATGGTCGTTGAGCGCGTCGGTCACCACGGTTTCCACGTCGGCTTTGTCGATGGGCTGCCGCTTGAGTTTTTCGACGAGCACCGTCGCGGCATTGACGAAGCCCGGCGTGCAGTAGCCGCACTGGAAGCTGTAGAAATCCAGGAATTTCTGCTGGATGGGCGACAGTTCCTTGATGTTGCCCGATTCGTCCCGGCTTGCATGGCCCTCGATGGTGCGCAATTTGCGGCCGGCAAAATAGCCCACCCCGGTAATACAGGTGCGGATTTCCTCGCTGGTGCCGTCGTCGTGGTCCAGGATGACCGCGCAAGCGCGGCAGACACCCTGCCCGCATCCCAGCCGCGTGCCCGTCAGGTTGGCGTACTCGTGCAGAAAATCAAGCATCATCAGGCTTTCCGGGACGTCGAACGGCCCGACCAGAACACCATTGATCGTCATGGACACGGGAGTTTTCGTCAGACTCATGCCAGCGCCTCCTGGATTTTTTCTGGGGTGACGGGCAGCGTATAAAAGCGCTTGCCCGTGGCATGCGCGATGCCGTTGACGATTGCCGCCGCAATGGGAATCATGACCACTTCGCCCATGCCTTTGGGGGGATCGCTTTCGGACAGGGGCGGCAGGACTTCAGCGGTTTGCGTCCATACGGCCACCTCTTTGGAGCGGGGAAGATGGTAGCGATTGAAGTTCCAGGTGCCGTTGCCCGGCCCCTGTTCGTACAAGGGCAGGTATTCGTACAAGGCATGGCCTATGCCCATGGCTATGCCGCCCTGGATTTGGCCCGACACGAGTTCGGGAGATATTTGATTGCCGCATTCGATGACGGAATGGTGGTTGAGCAGTTCGACCTGGCCGCTGCCCCGGTTTACGGCCACCTCGGCCACGGTAGCCATGGCCGAGTAGTACGTGACGCCGGCGTTGTTGCGTTGTACGGGCGGGTAATAAACGGCGCTGCGGTTGACCACGCGGTATTGTCCCGGCGTCGCGCTGACCGTGGATATGGCCGGTCCGGCTCCGGAATCCGCGGCGTGCAGGGCCGTGGCGGTGTCCGGGCCGTTCGGCGGGGCAGGGGGCGGCGCGGCACTCGGCCCTTTTGCGCCGTGGCACAGGGCCAGGGCATCCAGCGGCAGGCGTTCTGTTTCGCCGCCGATGCTGAAATCGGCTTCGGCCCATTGCCAGCGGTTGAAGGCGTGCACCACCGCGCCCACGACCAGCCCGAGCTCGTGGGCTTTTCGGGCCAGTTGGGCAAGGCCGAGGCCCTGCATGCCCGCTGCGGTAAGCAGTCCGTTTTCCCAGTGCGCATCCTCGATGCGGACGGTGTAGGGGGCGGCCTGGCCGCCGCCGGTATTGCTGCCCCAGATGGCCATTGCCGCGGGCCACAAGCCGTGCCGGAACACCAGGCGGCTTGCCTCGCGCGTGGTGTGCGTGTAGTAGTACGCCGAGTTCGACGCGCTGGCGGGCGATGCATAGGCCGGTGTCCAAAGGGGGTTGGCCGCCAGCTTGTCCTGGTCTTCCTGGCTGGTCAAATAGGGGTCGCCGCTGGTGACGATGGGCAGGTCCGGCCAGTCGGTGATGGCATAGCCGACGTCGGTGGCCGGCGAGCCCAGCCATTTTGCACAGGCGATGGCCTGGGAGGTGCTCATGCCGGTGCCGATCTCGGTGCCCGTGTGGCGCAGCAGGATCTTCCCGTCGGGGGAGATCTCGACCTTGGCCAGCGATGATTCCGCGCCGGTGCCGAAATCCTTTTGCACGCAGGCGAACCCTACGCCATACATTTTCCCCGGATTCTGCGCTTCGAATTCGGCCTTGCGCTTTACGCGCTCGGTCCAGATGGGGTGCTGCCTGGCTTTCTCGATGACTTCGTCGGCCCGCACCGCGCCTGCCGGAATGGCGCCCTGGGTGTTCTTCATTCCGGTTTTCAGGACATTTTTAAGGCGAAATTCAATGGGGTCGATATTGAGCTGCTGCGCCAGCTCGTCGACCAGCAGCTCCATCGACGCCATGGATTGCAGGGTGCCGTAGCCGCGCGCCGAGCCGGCATCCACCGCGCGCGTGGCATCGGCCCGGGCGGTCAGGTCGGACTTTGGAACGTAATAGATGGTTTGCGCGGCGGTGGCCCCCACCATGGCCACCGACGGCGAGAAGTTGCAGCGGCCTCCGCCGTTGGCGACCAGGTCGCCGGCCAGCGACTGGATCAGGCCTGTCTTGCGGTCGATGGCGATTTTGTAATCGATGTCGAAGGCGTGGCGCTTGAGGGAAGTCTGGAATTGTTCGTATCGGTCGTTGGCGATGCGCACGGGCCGGTTGTCGCCGTACAGAGCGCAGGCTATGCCGTAGAAGGGCATGTTCGCGTGGTCCTTGGAACCGTAGCCAACGGTATAACAGGGATGGAGAATGAGTTTCCTGATGGCGAATTTGGTTTTCGCCAGCATGGCGGCCGCGGTTTCGGCGACTTCGCTGGGCGATTGCGTGGGCACGACCATGTGCATGGTTTGTTCGGCGGTGTCGTACCAGCAATTGGCATTGTCCGGCTCCATGGCGGCGGTGTCCACGGACTGGGTCTGGTATTTGCGTTCCAGGACCAGCCAGTCCTCGGGCGGGCTTTCCAGTTGCTTGCGCAGTTGGCCGGCGTGGAACATGCCTTCCTCGCCCAAGGTGCCGTGGTCTTTGCCGTCGGGCCAGACCGGCAGGTGCTTGCGCATCTGGCTGGGAAAGACGGGAGCATCCTGGAGGCTGGAAAATACGTCTTTGTCGAAAGGGGTTTTGCCGCCTATGCGCACGTAGCGGAACGTGCCCCACGGGTCGCGCTCGAGCGGGCCCGTCTTGGCGCCGTATTTGATGATGTCGGTCTGGAACTGGAGCGTGTTTTTCGCCATGCGAAAACGCGCGAAATCGTGAAAAATAAGTATGGCGACCGCGTGCCCCAGGTAGGCCGGTGTCTTGCCCGCGGGCAGCAGCATGTCTTCGCCGTAGAAGTCGGTGAAGGCCACGCCGTCGCGCTGAAGATCGTCGGCGGTCACCACCCGGTCGGGCGCCAGCTGTTTGCCCAGGCGCGCCAGGTCGAAGCTTTCGTACAGCGCATCGGCGCGCGTGGCGCGCAGTATCAGGGCGTGGCTTTGATGATCGGGCCAATGCGGCAGGTCGCGGGCGCGGATGTCGCGCGCAAAAATCTTCGAGCCCGTGACCTTGCTGATACCGTCGACGCGGAATCGCGCTTTGGCGTGCGCCGGATCCCAGGAAATAGGGGTGAGGTGCTTTTGGTCGAACAGGGCCGCGTAGGCCGGAGACGCAAAGGGCGCGATGTAGGCCGTAATGCCCGCGATGGTCGTTGCTTTAAGAAACTGGCGGCGCGAGAGGCTGGGGGTGTCCATAGTTCCTTCCTGGCGTGGCATGGCGGCAACCCTTGTAAACAGGAAGGCGCCAGCACTGTTGATGAAGCTACCGTACTCTTGCTGGATTCCGATTCAGGTTTCAAGCATACGCCGATCACGGCGCTGTCGCTACCTGGGCAATGAAGGGGTCAGCGCGAAAGACGCGGCGGGCCGTCAGGCTTCAAGCGCCGCTTCGACCGTGGTGTCGTCGAAGAAATGGACGCGGTTCTTGCCGGTGCGCTTGGCGTGGTACATGGCAATGTCCGCCTGGGACAGCAGTTTGGAGCTGCTGTCGGATGGGTTGCGGGAAATCGTTATCCCTATCGAGGCGCTTAGCGTAAACGTGTGGTCGTTGATGGTGAAAGGCTCCTGGACGACCTCCAGAAGTCGCATTGCCGCGCAGGCGGCATCCTCGCGGGCGTTTTCTATGTTGGCCAGCAGTATGACGAACTCGTCTCCGCCCAGGCGGGCGACCGTATCGGACGGTCTGGATTCCTGCCGGAAAAGGGTGGCCATGCGAATGAGGGCGCTATCGCCTACCTCGTGGCCGTGAACGTCGTTGATGTGTTTGAAACCATCCAGGTCGCAAAAAAACAAGGCGAAAGGCTTGCCGCCCCGCTCCAGTTCGCTCAACGCCTTTTGGATGCGCTGCTCCAGCATGGCCCTGTTGCACAGGCCTGTCAGCGGGTCATGGTGCGCCAGGAACGACAGACGGGTTTCGCTGGCGCGAAGCTCGGATTCTTTTTCGCGCAGACGTGTGACCATGTAATTGAAGCCTTGTATGAAACTGCCTATCTCGTCCTTTTGCGAGCCTGCCAGGGGCAGCAGTTCGCGTTTTCCGTCGGCGATTTCCCGCATGGCCTTGGTGGTGCCCGTAACCGGGTACAGCAAGCGTGAAACAATGAAGAAGATAGCCGTCAAGAGAAGGACGGCGCCAAAGACGCTGCCCTGAAGGGCTGCCTTTTTCAGGCTATGGATGGGTTGGAGCGCTTCGGAGGCCAGCATGTGCGCCACTACGAACCAGTCGCTGCGGGGAACGGAGGCAATGGCTTCCAGCTCTTCTTCGCCTTTTGCGTTGACCGCCACGCCGGCCCCCCGATAGCCGGCAACGGCGCGGTCGTACAGCAGGTTGGCGCCTGGGGCGGGGGTGGGCTTGAGCACCATGGCCGGATCGCTGGAGCCGATGTACCGATGGATGCCAGGCGAGACCAGCAGCAACCCGCCGGTCTTGCCGATGGGATTCTTGGGGGCGTTTTGCTGCGCACCCAACGATGGCAGGGAGAACACGCCGGCCAGCATGGCAACGACATGCCGCGAGGCGTCTCGCACCGGGCTTGCGATGACGAGGTTTGAACCGACAAGCGCGGGTCCGTATTCCCGTTGGTCCTGTGCCGATCGTTCCGGATTCATGGCTTGCTGAAACCACGCGTCTTTGGCAAATGAGTGAGGGCTGAATGCCGGGCCCAGGGGCATGCTGTGCAGTTTTATGTTGCCGTCAAGATCGAGCAGCAGCAGGTTGTCGGCGGCGCGCAAGCCGTCGGCATTATTGTTGCTGGAGACCCACTCGGCGAACCTGTCGGGTTTCAGCAGGGCGTCGGGCGGCATGGTTCGGGCCAGATGCCCGACCAGTTGGCGGCGCATGTCCAGCTGCTGCCCAATATCGCGGGCGACATACGAGGCGAATGCCAGTTGCTGGGTCGAGACCAGGTCCTGGATTTGTTGTTGCGTGTAGGGAAGAACGACGGCAAAGCGCAGTATTGCGCTGGCCGCCAGCGCAATGCAGCCGATCAGGACGAGACGAAATTTCAGAGTCTGGAAGACCATGGTCTGCGGCTGCGCCGATCGTCAACGGAGGTGTTTTATTCTTGGCATGTCATACGGTCAGAGGAGCTGAGGGCGCATCCATGATCATTGCTACAGAGTGTAAAAGTAAACTGTATTCAACGCTATGGCGTCAAGAACTTTTTGGGACGAAGCCGCCGTGAGCCGCCGATTAGGTATTATGCTTGAGTTGAATAGCCGTATTTCAGGAGTCATCATGTCCGATCCATCCCTTGCGCCGACCACCCTTATCGACAGCGACAATCCCGAGGTCATTGCCTTTGCGCGGCAGCACGATTCCGGAGACACCCCGCGCGAACGCGCCGTGGCGCTGTATTACGCGGTGCGGGACGGTTTTCGCTACGACCCGTATCAAATTGATTTTTCCGTCGAGGGCATGAGGGCCAGCAGCGTCCTGACCAAAAAATACGGCTGGTGCGTGCCGAAAGCCGCACTGCTGGCCGCCGCCTGCCGGGCGGTGGGCATCCCAGCGAAAGTGGGCTATGCCGACGTGCGCAACCAC
This sequence comes from Eoetvoesiella sp., assembly GCF_035555955.1. Lineage (NCBI taxonomy): Bacteria > Pseudomonadati > Pseudomonadota > Betaproteobacteria > Burkholderiales > Alcaligenaceae > Eoetvoesiella > Eoetvoesiella sp. Next base: position 34,657 of record NZ_DATMGA010000054.1, read on the forward strand.
ATGAGCACCGAGCGTATGCGCCAGATGATGAAGACCGACGTATACATGTGGCATGGCTATACCGACATCCTGCTGGACGGCGTATGGCGCAAGGCCACGCCGGCTTTCAATATCGAGCTGTGCGACCGCTTCGGCCTGCTGCCGCTCGAGTTCGACGGACGTGAAGACTCCATCTATCACCCCTACGACAAGTCGGGCAACCGGCATATGGAATACGTGCGCCAGCGGGGCAGCTTTTACGATATGCCGCTCGATGAAATGCTGGCCGACTTCAAAAAGTACTACCCGTTCTGGGTGGATCAGTCGTCGGCCATCCATACGGCGGACTTCATGCAGGATGTCGCGCGCGAGCAGGATACCAGCGCCTGCTAGCGGTAGCCCCCCGTGGCCCTAGCCAAACCTGAAGCTGGACGCCGTGATGTTGGCGAATGTGCCGGTGTCGTGATACACACAGACCGCCGGATCGTTTTCGGCGGCGCCCGCAGCAACCATCAGCGGGACAAGATGGTCTTCGCGGGGATGCGCGCGCCGCGCGGCGGGTGCGTTTTCCCAGTTTTCAAGCTGTTCCAGGCGCTGCTCGACAGGGCCTTGCACGATGGCCTGCTGCAGCCAGGCGTCGAACTGGGCCGAGGGCACGGCGCCTGTGCTGCGGATTTCCCGCAGATTGTGGTAGCTCAGGCCGCTGCCGATAATCAGGATTCCTTCGTCGCGCAGCGGGGCCAGGGCGCGCCCCAGCGCAATATGCAATTGCGGGCTGAAGTGGGTTTCGATGGATAGCTGGACGAGAGGAATGTCGGCGTCGGGATACATGACGGCCATGGGAACAAAGGCCCCGTGGTCGAACCCGCGCTGCGCATCCAGCGCATAGGGCAGGCCGGCTTCCTGCAGCAGTTGCGCCGTGCGCTCGGTCAGGGCCGCGCTGCCCGGCGCCGGATACTGGATGGTGTAGGTATGCTCGGGAAAGCCGTAGTAGTCGTACAGCATGGGCGGCTTGGGGTTGGACATGAGCAGGAATCCGCCGTCGGCCTCCCAGTGCGCCGAAACCATGAGTATGGCGGCGGGCTTGCGGCTGAGCTGCCCGGGTATTTCCTGCAGCGAACGGGTCAGCAAGGCGTACATTTGCCGCGCCTCGGGCATGTAAGGCCACGGCCCTCCCCCGTGGGAAATAAAATAGACGGGCATTTTCATGATGGGCCTTGCAGTAGCGTGATTTCGAAGGCGCCGGGATCCGCGCCTGCCGGCAAATTGTACTGCGGGAATCCGGGTTTTTTGCCGCCGGGCCGCCCCAAGGCAAAAAAGCGCCCCTTCGGGGGGCAGCAAGCCGCGTTAGCGGCGCAGCGTGGGGGCCTTTCCTCCCGCCGGGCCGCCCCAAGGCAAAAAACGCCCCCTGGGGGGGCAGCAAGCCGCGTTAGCGGCGCAGCGTGGGGGTATTTTTTGCGGCCGGCCCGGCCGCGAAGGCCGGGTGCGGATGGCGCGGGAAGGTCAGGCGGCTTTGCTGCGGCTGCCGTCCAGGCTCCAGGAGCCGGGGCCGGCGAAGATGATGTAGAACATGATGAAGCACAGCAGGATGGCGGTTTCGCCGCCGTTGAGGATGGGCAGGAAGAATATGCCGCTGGGCGCTACGTGGCCGATGAAGTAGGCAGCGGCGCCGAAGCCCGATCCGATGAACGCGGCGGGGCGGGTGAACAGGCCGATGATGAGCAGCACGCCGACGATCAGTTCGATGATGCCGGCCACGCCCAATAGTGAAAACAGGGGCAGGTTGTCGAACATGGCGATGTGCGGAACGTGGAAGAGTTTGGCCAGGCCGTGCCAAAGCAGCACGTAGCCAGTGACGATGCGCAGGATGGCAAGTATGCGGGGGGTCCAGGTGGTGCAGGCGTTGTTCATGGTTGTCCTCTTGAGTTGTGGTGCATGGGGTGCAAAACCAAGCCAGGGCGGTACATAAACAGGATGACGAAGCGGTGCGCCGGGCCGAAATGGCGTTGGCGCGGGTCGTCCAGACCAATGATGACCTGGTGCCAAAAGTGTATCGGAGTTTTGGGCGAAAATATACGGATTGTCGAAGTTTGCCGTGAACAGGCCTGCCACGCGTGGCGGCCGTGGGCGGTTATGTCCGATAATATGGTTTTTCCACCCCGAATCAATGAGTTCTCATATGGCCGCATCCACCTCTACCCGCACCGATTTTGTCCGTTTCGCTCTGGAACAAGGAGTTTTGCGCTTTGGCCAGTTCAAGGTGAAGTCGGGGCGCATCAGCCCCTACTTTTTCAATGCGGGGCTGTTCAACAAAGGGGTGTCGGTGGGGCGTCTGGCGAAGTTCTATGCGCAGGCCCTGGTGGATTCGGGCATCGAGTTCGACATGCTGTTCGGGCCCGCCTACAAGGGCATCCCGCTGGTCACGACCACTTCGGTCGCGCTCGCCGACCAGTACAGCCGCGACGTGCCTTGGGCGTTCAACCGCAAGGAGGCCAAGGATCATGGCGAAGGCGGCAATATCGTCGGCGCGCCGCTGCGTGGCCGGGTCTTGATCGTGGACGACGTGATCACCGCG
>NZ_DATMGA010000055.1:0-85616 GCF_035555955.1 Eoetvoesiella sp.
TATGCCGAAATAGGTATTGACGGCGATCGGAAAGGAGCATTCCAGGGCTATCAAGGCGATTTTCGATGAAGACCCGAAGCCCAGTATCAGGATGAACACGGGGTACAGCGCGATTTTCGGCACGGGATAGCCGAACGAAAATATCGGTTCGACCAGTTGTTCGAACCAGCGGATCCGTGCCATGAACACGCCTAGCAATATGCCCGCGACGATGGCGATGCCGAAGCCGCTGAGCGCACGCAGCAGCGAGACCGAGGCGTGGTGAATGATTTCGCCGCTCCAGACGCCTTTGACAAAGGCCGTGCCGATGGCGCCCAGCGATGGCATCAGCCGTGGCGACACCAGTCCGGTGCGCGAAAGCACCTCCCAGAAAATGGCCAGGAGCACAAGCGGGTAGAGCACAGCGGCTGTTCGCCGGACGGCGGCAAGCATGTTTTTAGCCACGGTTCGCTTCTCCCGAGTATTTGTTCGCCAGGAGCTTGCGCCGAACCGCCAGTAGAATCCTGTCGCTGATGAAACCCAGCAAACCGATGGCCAGGATCGCCGCATACATCCAGTCGTATCGCATGGCGTCTTGCGAACGCATGATGAGGTCGCCCAGGCCATTGTGCGAGCCCACCATTTCGGCGGCGAACAAAACGATGAACGACAAGGCCAGGCCAGTCCGCAGTCCGGTGAAGATTTGCGGCAGGGCGGCCGGCAACACGACGTGCCAGAAAATATAGGCGCGCTTTGCACCCATATTGCGCGCCGCCCAGATCAGGCGGACGGGCGTGGCCCGGGCTCCGTACAAGGTATTGATGAAGGTCGGGAAGAAAACCGCCACCGCGATGACGGCAATTTTGGAGATGTCGCCGAATCCCAGCCAGGTGATGATTACCGGCAGAAGCGCGATTTTGGGTACGGGGTACAAGGTCGATACCAGTGGGTCGAAGAAAGCCTCCGCCTTGCGCCATACGGCGCTGAGCAGTCCGATGAACACACCGAACGTGGCGCCAAGGACGAAGCCGCTATAGGATCGGATGCCCGATGCCACGGTGTCGACGTATAGTTCGCCGCTGACGAGCAGGTGCCAGATGGTGGCGGCTATGGTTGTCGGCGCCACCACGTAGCGAGGCGCGTCGTGGCGGCCAGCGGCCCATTGCATCGCAACCAGCAGCAGGACGGGAAGCGTCCAGCCGATCAGGCCGCGCAACGTACTGCGCGCGCGGGCCGGACAGGCAACACTCTTGCGCAGGGCGGTCATGCCGCCTCCTTGGCCCGCAGGACTTCCTCGCGCAGCATGTCCCAGATTTCGGCGTGCTGACCCATGAACGCCTGCGATTTTCTAATGGCAGCGGAACGCGGGCGCGGCAGGTTTACGCGCAGGTCGGCCTTGATGCGGCCGGGCCGCGCCGTGAAAACAATGATCCGGTCGCTAAGGTAGATGGCTTCTTCGATGTCGTGGGTGACGAAGAGCACGGTCCGGCGATTCTGCTGCCAGATATCGGTCAATTCTTCCTGCATCAGTTCGCGCGTTTGCGCATCCAGCGCGCCGAATGGTTCGTCCATGAGCAGCATTTGGGGCTCGTAGGCCAGTGTGCGCGCCAACGCGACGCGTTGCTGCATGCCGCCAGAGAGTTCGCCTGGATAGCTGTTCTCGAACTTGGAAAGTCCCACCATGTCGATGTACTTGCGGGCAAGGGCAAGCCGCTCGGACTTGTCCAGGCCCTTCACTTCCAGGCCCCAGGCGACATTGCCAAGGACTGTGCGCCAAGGAAACAGGGCGTAGTCCTGGAACAGCATGCCGCGATCCGGGCCGGGTTTCGAAACGGGCTGTCCGGCAAGGCTGATCGTGCCTCCCGTGCGGGCTTCGAAGCCTCCGACGATGTGAAGGAAGGTGCTCTTCCCACAGCCGGAGGGCCCCACTATGCTGACGAACTCGCCTTCGGAAATCGAAAGGTCGAAGTTCTCCAGGGCGACGACGGCTTGGCCATTACGCAGGAATTGCTTGGATATTCCTTCGGCTTTCAGGTATTCCGTACTTGGCTGCATGCTTGCTTACCCCGGCAGATAGGACATGTCGATGACTTGTTTCAGATCCAGCTTCGTGTCGATGTAGCCGAATTTTGTCAAGTCGTCCACCAGGCTGTGCATGGCGTCCATATTGACTTTGCCGTCCAGGGGAAGCCCGTTTTTCCGCATGTTGACGAACGTGTCCAGAGGGATGTTGACGAACTTGGCAGCGATGAGTTCCTGGCCGCTTTTACGTGGTTCCCTGGCGTAGAAATGAGCGGCTTTTACCAGGTCGGCCAGGAAGGCGCGGAGTACGTCGGGATGTTCCTTCACCATTTTTTCACTGGCCAGCAGCAGCATCAGGTCTTCTTCGTGACCGGTGCCGTCGGTGGACGTGAACACAGTGTGCATGCCGCCACGTTTTTCTTCGAATGCGGCAAATGGCTGGGGAAAGGCGCCCACGTCGAGCTGGCCGGCTCGCACGGCTTCGCCCTGGCTTGGAAACGGGATGGCTACCCATTTGACGTCGCGGGCGGGATCTAGGCCGTTCTTGGTCAACGCAAGACGCGCCCAGATCTCGGCAGAGGAACGGGCCCCGTTGATGCCGATGGTTTTGCCCTTGAGGTCTTTGATCGTCTTGATGGGCGAAGTGTCCAGCGCCATGTATTGCGTGGCAAAGCCGTTGCCGCCCTCGCGGGACAGGGACGCGACAACCTTGAATTTCAAGCCGTGGGCCGCGGCCATCATGACGCTGTGGGTGGAACCGGTGGCAATGTCGAGATCGCCGGCTTCGAGAGCTTGAAAACGCTTATCGGTTCCCCGGAAGAAGGTGTAGTCGAGCTTATAGGCCTTGCCCTGGTTGGGGGTGACTTCGGGTGAGGCTTTCATGACCCATAGCGGCTCCTCGGCCGCTGAACCGTATCCGACCCGCAGGGTGAGCGGGTCGGCGTGACTGGTGCTGAAACCCAGGGACAGCAGTGCGAACAAGGCGCCGCCCAGCGCCTTTTTGAGATGCGGCATCATGTCTTCTCCTTTATGGCTATAACTGATTTGCCTGCAAATAGTGTAGGTTTCCACCGGCGCGATGGGTAGTGAGTTATGCTGTTCCCTGAAACGATTTTACTTATCGGATGATGTCTACCTGGCTGCGCAAGAGGTGCTTGGCATGAGCGAAAGAAATTATTTGCGGCACTTGCGGGCGCTTATCGCGGTTGTCGAGGCGGGCAGCATCGTCCGCGCGGCGGAGCACCTTTTACGCACTTCTTCGGCAGTGGCCAATTCCATCCGCCAACTCGAAATTGCGTTCGAAGCGAATCTTTTCGACAGAGAGCCTTCGGGGATGGCGCCCACCCGCTTCGGCGATGCCGCTTATCGGCGGGCAAAACGAATCGCCGGGGAGCTGCGGCTGGCTTCCATCGAACTGGCGCCGTACCAGGCGCCTTCCAATGCGCCGTTATTCTCGATGCTGGTCGGCGAACGGCAGTTGGCCGTGTTGGTGCGTCTGCGCGAGATGGGACATATGCCCAGCGTCGCGGCGATAATGGGATTGTCGCAGCCTGGGGTCAGCGCGCTGCTTCGCCAGGTCGAAGATTCTTTGGGGCTGCGCTTGTTCCGGCGCACATCCAAGGGTATGGCCATAACCGAGGCGGGCGACCTCCTGCTGTTCCACGTTCAGCGGGTCTTGGCAGAACTGCGGCACCTGGAAGTCGATATTGCGCAGCATCGCGGCGAAATGTCCGGGCACCTGAGGTTTGCGGCGCTTCCTGCCTTGCGTACCCGTGTTCTGCCTCAGGCGATTGCAACGCTGATCGGCAAGCATCCCAATATCCAGGTGTCCATGGTGGATGCGCCTTTTGAAATCCTGTTCGAAGGTGTGCGATCGGGTGAGATCGACTTCATCCTGACAGGCCTGAGCGCGGAGTATGCCCATCGCGATTTTCAGGTTCGAGTAATCGGCCGGGACCGATTGGTCGCGGTGGTGCGTGCGGGACATCCTCTGAGTGCAAAGGACAGGGTGGAAATCGCCGACCTGGTGCGTTATCCGTGGGTATTGCGGGATAGGGGGGCGCCGACGCGCGAGCTGCTGAACAATCTGTTTCTACGCCTTGGCGTCAAGCCGCCGCATGTCTCGGTTCAAGCAGGCGATCTTGGAATATTGCGAGGCCTTTTGCAGCATAGCGATGTCGTCTCCGCGGTGTCCCCGGAATACCTGGCCTATGAAATCGCTTCGGGTGAAGTGCGGATGCTGGATGTCGAGCTCCCCGGCACTGAACGGGACATGGGCTTTATTTTTCGCAGGGATGCGCAGCTTTCATCGTTGAGCGAAATATTCATGCAGCATATCGAGCGTGCTGCGGCCGACATCATGAACCGATGAATCCCCGCGTGCGCGCAGTCTGTTCAGCTTCCTGTCATCTTGAACAAAATCCCCCCGGAAATACCTTGAAATGTCATCCCTGTAAGCGCATGATAAACGAATAAAGCTATGGGGGATTGAGTGTCCTTGACAGGAGACTTTCATGGCAGAAGAAATCAAACAAGCCAACCCCGCCCCGTTGGGACTGGTCGGTTTCGGGTTCACCACGGTAATGCTCAGCCTGATCAACGCGGGCGTGCTGCCCAAGGGCGGCGAGCAGGTGGTGTTGCCGCTAGCGTTCGCGTTTGGCGGTCTCATTCAAATACTGGCCGGGCTGCTGGAATTCAAGGGCGGCAATACGTTCGGCATGGTGGCGTTTCTGTCGTACGGCGCGTTCTGGTGGTGGTTTACGTTCCTGGTTCTGCTTGGCGGGCATGGCGTGCTGGACCTCTCGCAGGCCGGCAGCACCATTGCGGTGGCCTTGCTCGGCTGGGGGGTATTCACGCTTTACATGTGGGTGGCCACGTTCAAGCTGAACAAAGCGCTTTGGTGGGTATTCCTTACCCTGTGGATCACCTTTTTCCTGCTGGGCTTTGGCGCATTGCTGGGTGTGAGCGGCCTTAGCGTTGCCGGCGGGTGGGTTGGCGTCCTGTGCGGGCTCATCGCGGTATACACGAGCTTCGCGCTGGTAACCAACATAACTTTCAATCGCACGGTCCTGCCTCTGGGCGCGCCCATTTCCGATTGAACAAACAGTCGATACAAACAGGCACGGAGCGCGCTATTGCTGCCGGCCGGCTCGATAGCGTCCCGCTCCGGCAAGGAGATGACGGTTATGACCAACAAGACTCACGCCGAGGAACGCACCGAGGCCACCGAGGCCCAGATTGCGGTGCACTGGAAGGAAGAGCAGTATTTCCAGCCGCCGAGGGCATTCATCGAGCAGGCGAATATGCGCGATCCGGATATTCGCAAGCGATTCGGCGAAGATAATTTTCCCGATTGCTTCAAGGAATATGCGGACATGCTGACTTGGTCGACACCGTACTCCACGGTGCTCGACACGAACAATCCGCCTTTCTGGAAATGGTTTACGGGAGGCAAGCTCAATGCGTGCTTCAACTGCGTCGACCGCCATCTGGCGCAGTATCGCAACAAGGCGGCCTTCATCTTTGTCGGTGAACCCGAGGAAGACCCGCCGGCGGCGCTGACTTACCAGGAGCTGTACGTGCGCGTGAACGAGATGGCGGCGCTGCTGCGCGACTTCTGCGGGCTCAAGGCGGGCGACAGGGTGACTTTGCATCTTCCGATGACGCTCGATCTGCCCATTACGATGCTGGCCTGCACGCGGCTTGGGGTCGTCCACTCTCAGGTGTTTGGCGGGTTCTCGGGCCAGTCCTGCGGTTCGCGCATCCAGGACTCCGGCAGCCGGATCCTTATCTCGGCAGACGCCTATTGGCGTTCGGGCAAGCTGATCGACCACAAGGTCAATGCCGACATTGCGGTGAAAACGGCAAAAGAGATGGGGCAGGAAGTCGACAAAGTCCTGATCTGGCAACGGTATCCGGGCAAGTACAGTTCAGCCGCGCCTATGGTCGAGGGACGCGACTTTTTCGTGAACGAAGTCCTCGAGCAGTACAAGGGCAAGCGGGTGGAGCCGGTGTCGATGGATGCCGAAGCGCCTTTGTTCCTGATGTATTCCAGCGGCACCACCGGCAAGCCCAAGGGATGCCAGCACCGCACCGGCGGCTACCTGGCGTATGTGGCCGGCACGTCCAAATACATTCAGGACATTCACCCCACGGACACCTACTGGTGCATGGCCGACATCGGCTGGATCACGGGGCATTCGTACATTGTCTATGGCCCGCTGCTGCTGGCCGCAACCAGCGTGGTCTACGAGGGCACTCCCACGTATCCCGACGTGCGGCGTCCGTGGCGCATCGCCGAGCGTCTGGGGGTGAATATCTTCCATACCTCGCCGACGGCCGTGCGCGCGTTGCGGCGGCAGGGGCCCGAGGAACCCAGGAAGTGCAATTACCACTTCAAGCACATGACGACCGTGGGCGAACCCATCGAACCCAGCGCCTGGCGCTGGTATTACGACGAGGTGGGCAAGGGCGAAGCCGTGATCGTGGACACATGGTGGCAGACCGAGACGGGCGGCTTCCTGTGCAGCACAGTGCCCGCGCTCGATGCCATGAAGCCCGGCAGCGCCGGCCCCGCCCTGCCGGGCATTTACCCGGTCATCTACGACGATGATGACAAGGAAGTGCCCAAGGGCTCCGGCCAGGCCGGCAATATGTGCATCCGCAATCCCTGGCCGGGAATCATGCAGACCATCTGGGGCGATGACCAGCGCTTCGTCGACACCTATTACAAGCGCTATTGCAGGAACCCCAAGAGCAAGGACTGGCGCGATTGGCCCTATATGTCGGGCGACGGCGCGATGCAGGCGCAGGACGGGTACTTCCGCATCCTCGGCAGACTGGACGACGTGATCAACGTTTCGGGCCACAGGCTGGGCACCAAGGAGATCGAGTCGGCATGCATGACGGTGCCGGAAGTGGCGGAAGCCGCGGTGGTGCCCGTCGTGGATGAGGTGAAGGGGCGCGTGCCCGACGTGTATGTTTCCCTTAGCCCGGATGCGAAGAACACGGATGACGTTGCCGAGCGGGTCGTCAAGGCGTGCGAGGACATGATCGGCAAGATCGCGCGGCCGCGGCAGGTGCTCATTGTGCCCGACATGCCCAAGACCCGATCCGGCAAGATCATGCGCCGGGTGCTTGGCGCGATTTCCAACGGCCGTGACGTGGGCGACGTAACGACCCTGGCCAACGCGGCGGTCGTGGACGAGATTCGCACGATGGTGCAGGGCAAGCAGGCTGCCGCGGGTGAAGAGCAGGCCAAGCCGTAGTGGAGAACCTTTCCAGGAATATGCCTATGGAACGGAAAATTTCGGAGGAAAAGCTGAACCAGGCCGCCGAGGCGGTGCGGGCCGCGTGCCTGCACGCGGCGATGGAGGGGTACGAGAGGGCGGGGCTTGGCGGCCTGTGCGAAGAGGGCCGCTGGGAGATGGTGATCGATGCGATCCAGTCGCTGGACGTGGGAGCGGTTGTGCGCAACGCTGTGGGCGGATCGTCAGGACTCTTTGATGAAATCAATGAAAGCCCGCAAAGGCGCGGGAACCAGGCGGCGTCCGGGGTAGTAAAGAAAGGGGCCTGAAAAGCGTGGCCACCACGGTTCTAGCACGGGCTCGAGGGCGCCGCTGTCGAGGTAGGGGCGCAGCCAGTCCTCGAAAAGATAGATGACGCCCACGCCGGCGATGGCGGCCTCGATGGCAAGGTCGGTGCCTCCGCCGGCGCGAACCAGCAGCGGCCCCGTGGGGTCTACCCGCAGCACGTCGCCGTTCCGCTCGAACTCCCAAGACGTCATCACTCCGCTGGAGAAGCGGCTGCGCAGGCAGGCATGCCCGAGCAGTTCGCGCGGGTGCCTCGGCCGGCCGTGGCGATCGAGATAGGCGGGGGACGCGGCGGTGGCGAAGCGCTGGACGCGCGGCCCGATGGGCACGGCAATCATGTCCTGCTCCAGCCGTTCGTCGTAGCGGATGCCGGCATCGCATCCAGCCGCGATCACATCGACGAAGCTGTCCTCGGTAATGATTTCCAGGCGGATGTCGGGGTAAGCGGCCAGGAAGGGCGGGACGATGCGGGGCAATACCAGCCGCGCCGCGCTGACCGGAACATTCAGGCGCAGCGAACCCGTTGGTTTGTCTCGAAAGCCGTTCACGACGTCGAGGGCCGCCTCGACCTCGGTCAGGGCGGGGCCCAGCCGTTGCAACAGGCCCTCGCCCGCCTCGGTGGGAACGACGCTGCGCGTGGTGCGGTTCAGCAGCCGCACGCCAAGCTGGGCCTCCAGGCGGCGCACCGCCTCGCTCAGCGCGGAAGCGCTGCTGCCGCTGGCGCGCGCGCCCTCGCGAAAACCGCCGGCACGCGCCACGGCCACGAAGGCGTTCAAATTGGCCAGATCCACTTTCATAGTGTGTTGTGCGTAAATCAGCACAGTATGTATTGATTGGGTGTGCTTATCAAGCAGATGGAATCTGTCTACGATGTCTTATCGTTCATTCAAAGGAAACCGGTCATGTCCAATATTCAGTCATCCAGCAGCCTCGTTCTGGGCAGCCGCCCTGTAAAGCGTCTGGGCTACGGCGCCATGCAACTGGCGGGGCCGGGCGTGTTCGGCCCGCCCAAGGATCGCGATGCGGCGCTGGCCGTGCTGCGCGAGGCTGTTGCGCGCGGCGTCGATCATATCGACACCAGCGATTTCTACGGCCCGCACATTACCAACCAATTGATCCGCAAGGCCTTGCATCCCTATCGGGACGATCTCGTCATCGTCACCAAGATCGGCGCCCGGCGCGGCGAGGATGGCTCGTGGCTGCCGGCTTTTTCGCGCGAAGAACTGATCCAGGCGGTGCACGACAACCTGCGCAACCTCGGCGTCGACGTTCTTGAAGTCGTCAATCTTCGCTGCATGTTCGGCATTCATGGCCCGGCGGAAGGGTCCATCGAAGAGCCGCTCACGGTCGTCGCCGAGCTGCAACGGCAAGGCCTGGTGCGCCACATCGGGCTGAGCAATGTGACCGCGGCGCAGATCGCCGAAGGGCGCGGGCTTTGTGAAATTGCCTGCGTGCAGAATCAGTACAACCTGGCGCACCGGGATGACGATGCCCTCATCGACGACCTGGCCCGGGACGGCATCGCCTACGTGCCGTTTTTCCCGCTGGGCGGATTCAACCCTTTGCAGTCCTCCATCTTGTCCGGCGTCGCCGAGCGGCTGAAGGCCACGCCCATGCAGGTGGCGCTTGCCTGGCTGCTGCGCCGCTCACCCAACATCCTCCTGATTCCAGGCACCTCGTCGGTTGGGCACCTGCGGGAAAACCTGGCCGCGGCCGAGCTCGTGTTGCCGGATGACGCGATTCGGGAGCTGGATGGTGTGGCAGGGACTGCTTGATTCAGGCGATCCCGGTAACAACCAGCAAGGCCCGCTCGACTGACCGCATTTTGTCAGCGTTCAAACGTCCGAAAGCGGGCCCGACTTTCGAGCGGGGCAGTGTGGCCACCTTGTCGACCATGACCTGTGAAAGTGCCTGTAGGCCGTTGAGTGCATCGGGTTCTACAACGACGCGAAATGCGGCATCCCTTATCTCGCTGGTCACTGGGCAGATCATTACGCTATCGAGTTCGCTCAGGAGGTCGGACTGGATGACTAGGGCAGGCCGGGGCTTGCCATAGCTGCCTTGTAGCGACACTACAACGAAATCACCCCGGTGGATCATTTCCAGCCTTCGGTATCGTCAGCGGCGGCTTCGGTGAATGCCAGGACGTCACGCTCGGCCGGATCATTGTGCAGTGCCAGGCATTGGCGTTTGATGCGGTCGATGTAGTCGGATGCGCGGGTGTCGGGAACCCATAACTGAATCGGCCTCATGCCGCTGGCGCGCAGCCGGGCGCGATGGCGCGTTACCTTCTCTGTTGATATGTCGCTCATTGGGTGGCCTCAGTGTTAAACATGTTTAGTTTCATGTTACTTTGCATGATATATAAAAGCAACCGATTTAGCCAGGCATAGAAAGGACGGTGGTCGCCGTAACTGTCATTGTTATAGTGCAATATGTGTCCCACCAACCAAATAAGCCAATGCCGTCACCCCTTGCCGCGACTTCACCGGAGATCGACTTTTGTTTGATCCGGGCGTCGGACATCACTCCCGTTCCATGGAAGAACGGCGGCGGCACGACCCGCCAGATCGCCATCTTCCCCGAAGGCGCCAACCTGGATACCTTTGCCTGGCGCATCAGCGCGGCGGACGTCGGCCAAGCCGGCCTGTTTTCCCTATTCCCGGGCATCGATCGCCACATCGTCGTGACGCACGGAGAGTGCATGGTGCTTGTCGACGCCGCCGACCAAGGACGGCGCGGCTTGCGGCGTGGAGAGCCGTTCGCGTTCGCGGGCGAGGCCGTGTTGTCCGCCGAATTGCCCGCTGGCTCCATACGGGATTTCAATCTCATGGTTCGGCGGGACCAAGGGTTCGCGGGCGAACTTGCCGTAAGGCATGCCGCGCAAAGGCTGGTCCTATCCGTGGGAAGCGCTGTCCTGCATTGTGTGGAAGGCGTATTCGCGGTATTGCCGGAATCCGGGCCTGCAAGCGGCTATCGGCTTGCCGCGGGCGACAGCCTGTTGGTGGAATTGCCGGCCGGCTGTCGCAGCGCCGCCGTTGACATCGTGCCGGAACAGGATGGCGCAATGCTGATCGATGCCCGTATACGCAAGGTGTAGGCGCCACTCAGTCCAGCTTGTGCAAGGCCGAGCCCTTGTGCATGGCGATGTGCTCGGTTTTATCGCTTTTGATCGCATATTGAGGATCGTCCGCGCTGGCGTGGCGCGTATAGCCCTTGTGCGGGAAATCCTTGGTATGGATTTCGATGATGCGGCCGCTGACCCGGCCGGCTTCGGAGTTCCAGCCTACGTGGTCGCCGATCTTGAATTTCGTGGTCATGTCATTACCTCGAAGTGCTCCGCCATTGCCCGACTGGCCAGGCGCCTGGACGCGGCGACCGACTCATTGTCCAGGGCGGTTCCTTCGACGGAAAAGAAGGTCACGTCCTTCAGGCCTATGGTTGCCAGCGCGGCTTTCAGATAGGGTGTCAGGAAGTCGGGTTGCCGGGCGTTTTCGCCGGAGTACCTGCCCCCCGACGATACCGCGACGAATACCGGGCGGTCCGGCAGTATGCCCACCTTTCCCTGCGGGGTGGAGCGAAAGCTGCGGCGCACCCGCACGACGTGGTCTATCCATGCCTTGAGCCCCGATGGAACCGTGTAGTTGTGCATGGGCGTGGCGATTACGAGGGTGTCGGCGTTTTCCAGGGTGCGTATCAGTTGCTCGGACTGGCTCAGCGAGCCCGGGTCGAAGGGGCCGCCCGGAGGCTCTACGCGGTAGCCCACCGCGTCGGCGTATTCCACATCGACGTGGGCCAGCGTGCCGGCATTGAGCTTTTCTATGGCAAGAGGCGTTTCGCCGTGACGCTTTTCCATATGCGCGATGATCTCCAGCGAAAGCCGGTAGCTTTCGGACTGTGCGCCGCGCGGGCTGCAAGCGATGTGCAATAGGTTCATCAGCTGCCCTCCGCCAGGGGTTTGCCGAAGCGTATTGCGCTGGTCAGCAGCCCCCACCGGAAGTAGAACCGTTGCGCCAGGGCGTTTGCCAGGCCGGTGTCCAGCACCAGTCGCTGGCATGCGGTGTTGCGGGCGATGGCCTCCATTTCGTCCAGCAGCCTGGCGCCCCATCGGCTGCTGCGGCTTTTTTCCGTGACGATCAGGTCGTCGACGTAGAGGAAGCGGCCGTGTATGAGGTTTTCCTGATGCCGATATCCGGCCAGGGCAATGGGCTTGCCGGCCTGCCAGGCGGCAAGCAGTTGGTAGCTTTCCCCACGCATCCGCGCGATGCGCTGCAGGAAGTCGGCGTCGTTCTGCAGGTTGGGCCGCAATTCCCGCATGACGGCAAAGCAGGCGCGCAGGTCATCATCGGTTTCGGCATGGCGTAGTTCTATATCGTTCATGGACGGCTTCTTGAGGTTAGGGATGAATGGTGAGTGATGGCGTCGGTGCGCGCGGGCTTTTCCCTTGCGGTACCGGCGGCACTATCCATGCTAGGTTCGGAATGCCATAATTAAAAGATCCATAAATCAATATTGTGATTGGGCCATGTCTGCTTCCAACAACCACAGCCTGCTGACGGTGGATTCTTCCCAGGATCAGCCGCTGTACCGGCAAATCTATTGGCGTTTCCAGGGGGCCATCGCCGATGGTCTGCTCAAGCCGGGTGGGCGCATTCCCTCGGCCAGGGCGCTGGCCAAAGAGCTCGGCCTGGCCCGGGGAACTGTCGAAACCGCCTATGCCCTGCTGGCTGCGGAGGGCTACGTCCAGCCTCGGGGCCAGGCCGGCACCATTGTTACTCCCGGAATCGTCGCATCCCAGGCCATGGCGGTAAAGCCCGCGCCGGCATCGGCCAGGCGTGGCAAAGAATTCGGCTGGCATCCGCCCACCGTGCTGCCTTTCCAGTTGGGTTTGCCCGCGCTGGATGCCTTTCCCCGGAAAATATGGGCGCGGCTGGGCGCCAGGCACCTGCGCGCCATGCAGGCGGTCGAGATGGCCTATCCTCCGGTGCAGGGTCTGCACGGCTTGCGCCAGGCCATTGCCGCCTATCTGCAAATGGCGCGGGGAATCACTTGCGCGCCGGAGCAGGTGTTCATTACTTCGGGGTATCGGGACACGCTGCACTTGATTGCCGAAGCGCTGCTTCGCGAGGGGGATCAGGCATGGGTGGAAGATCCAGGGTATCCGCCCACCCGCAAATTGCTTGGGCAGATGGGGATCGAGCTGGTTCCGGTTCCGGTCGACGACGACGGGCTGGTGGTGTCGCGGGGCGTGCAGACTGCGCCCGACGCCAGGGCGGTGGTGGTGACTCCGGCGCATCAAAGCCCGCTTTGCCTGTCGCTTTCCCTGCCCAGGCGGCTGGCATTGCTGGAATGGGCCAGGCAAAAAAAATCATGGATCATCGAGGACGACTACGACGGTGAATACCGGTATGCAAGCCGTCCCCTGCCTGCCCTCAAAAGCCTGGATCGCCATGGCCGGGTACTGTATGCGGGCACCTTCAGCAAGGTCATGTTCCCCGGCATACGGGTGGGCTATCTGGTGGTGCCCGAGTCCCAGGTCGAACGGTTCGGGCGAACCCGGGAGGTTTTTTCCGCCGGAGTTCCGGAGCTTGGCCAGGCGATTCTGGCGTCTTTCATGAACGAAGGACATTTCGCGCGGCACATCCATCGCATGAGAAAGCTTTACGCCGAGCGCCGAACCGCGGTGGCGGAGGGGCTGGGCCAGGTGCTAGGTGCGGCGGGCATGCATATCCAGCCGCAGCCGGGCGGCATGCATTTGGTGCTGCGGCTTGGCGGGCGCCAATCGGACAAGGCCCTGAACGCGTTGATGCGCGAGCATGGCATGTTTGCCGAAGCCTTGTCGGGTTGGGCGACGCAAGCCGAGGTTCAGCCGGGGTTGCTATTGAGTTTTACCAATATCGAATCGCAGCATCAGGCGCAGCAGT
Source organism: Eoetvoesiella sp. (assembly GCF_035555955.1). Lineage (NCBI taxonomy): Bacteria > Pseudomonadati > Pseudomonadota > Betaproteobacteria > Burkholderiales > Alcaligenaceae > Eoetvoesiella > Eoetvoesiella sp. The sequence continues at coordinate 13,517 of NZ_DATMGA010000055.1, forward strand.
TGGGCAAACGCATCCTGGCCTTGCTGTAGCGGCGGTGCGGGTGTGTGCGAGATCGCGGAAAACGGTGGTTGCCGTGGCCCGCATGGGGGTGGAAGCGATAAAGGCCCGCACCCATAATATGGCCTATACCAAAAACTGCTTCTTGGCACTTTTTAAATAGGCCAAGTTCCATCAATATATTGTTGTCGGGCCTGGCGGCAAGATAGATTGTCGTAGCGCGGCGAGGCCGTTACTGCATGGTGCGGCGCCGCGTCCGGGCATTATTTTCCAATAGGAGTCGTTGATGAGTGCTCGTTTGAACTACTTTGAAGTTTCCCCCGATATTGCCAAGAAATACCTGGATTTCAGTACTTCCATGAAGAGCAAGCCGGCGGTGAAGGAATTCGGCGTTCTGGTGACGATGCGCGCCTCCCAGATCAATGGCTGCGCGTACTGCCTGGACATGCACGTCAAAGAAGGAAAAATCCACGGTGAGCGCGAGTTGCGCCTGCACCATGTGGCCATCTGGCGCGAGTCGCCCCTGTTCAATGCGCGCGAGCGCGCCGCGCTGACCTGGACGGAGGCGCTTACCCAAATCCCGGCGCATGGCGTAAGCGACGACATTTACAACGAAGTGCGCGCCCAGTTGTCGGAACAGGAAATCTCCGACCTGACGTTCCTGGTGGTGGGGATCAACGGCTGGAACCGCCTGAATGTCGCCTTCAGAACCGTTCCCGGCTCGTCGGATGCGGCGTTCGGGCTGGACAAGGCCGGGCTTTCGTAAGCGGTTCGGCGGGTCGAGTCTGTTGCTGCCTGCGGCCGTCGTCGGTGTTTACGCAAACAGGCGGCAGCGACCGGTTTGCATCGGCCGCAGCTGGCAAGTCTGTCGATGGACTGCTTGCCCCGATACGGGATTCGACTGGCACTGTTACGGACTATTCCGGATACAGCAGGATCGAGCCGGCGGTTTGTCCGGATTCCATCAAGCTATGCGCTTGCGCAGCCTCTTTCAGGGGAAGCTGTGTCCCTATCCGGACTCTCAATCCCTCCTCCAGTTTGGTCAGCGTGGCCTTGGCGCCTTCGCGGTAGCGGCTTGGGTCGGCCATGAAGTGCAAGACGCTGGGGCGCGTAATCGCAATGGAACGGGAAGGGCCCAGTTCCGAGGGGTGGATGGTGCCGATCTCGCCCGACGCCTGGCCTATGCTGGCCGCCATGCCGTAAGGCCCCACCGCATCCAGCGTGCGCCTGAAGGTTTCGCCGCCCACTCCATCGATGGCGTAATCGACGCCCTTGCCATGGGTAAAGTCCTTTGCCGCGGCGACGAAGTCTTCCTCGCGGTACAGCACGATCCGGTCGATGCCGTGCTCAAGGGCCAGGTCGGCTTTGGCGCGGCTTCCCGCGGTTCCGATGACCCGGGCGCCCAACGTTCTCGCCCATTGCGTCAGTATCAGCCCCAGGCCGCCCGCTGCGGAATGCACGAGTATGGTGTCGCCAGGCTTTACCGGACGCACATAGGCGAACAGCATGTGGGCCGCAATCCCGCGCAACATGGAGGCCGCCGCAATGTCGGACGGGATGCCTTCCGGCAGCGGGATGGCACGTTCAGCGGGCAGGTTCCGGATAGCCGCGTAGCTGCCGACCGGAGGGCCGGCATAAGCAACCCGTTGCCCGGCGGCGAAGCCAGTGACTCCCGGCCCCACTGCCTGGATCAGGCCTGCGCCTTCGATGCCCAATGTCGCCGGCAGGCCGGGCAAGGAATAAAAGCCGGTGCGGTAGTAGATATCGGCGAAGTTGACGCCTATTGCCGTGTGCCGGATCTGGATTTCCCCGGCTGAAGGCGGCGGCACCTCGAGCAGCTCCACCCCGAGTTTTTCGGCCGCGCCATAGGCGTGGATGCGTACGTGCTGAGACAGGTTTTTCATGACGATACCCTTCAGAAATGTGTTGAAGGGATAGGATAATCAGTGCAAAATTTATCCGAAATAGGAAAAAATTGGCATTGATTGTGCAAAAATCATCAGAAAATGCGGTCGCCAACGAAGCCCTGGCCTGGGACGATGTGCGCTATTTTCTCGAGCTGGCACGGCAAGGGACGCTGACGGCGGCGGCCCGGGTGCTGGGCGTGGAGCATTCGACGGTATCGCGCCGCGTTGGCGCACTGGAGAAGAAGATCGGCATCCGCTTGTTCGACAGGTTGGCCAAGAGCTGGAACCTGACCGTCGAGGGGGAAGCCCTTTTGGCTCATGCGTACCGCATTGAAGAGCAAACCCTTGCATTCAGCCGTGCCAGCATGGGAATCGGGGCGGTGCAGGGTGTCGTCAGGGTGTCGGCGCCGCCGGTCCTTGCCAGCCATTTTCTGGCGCCGCGCCTGGCGGCGCTTGCCCGGCAATGGCCGGGCATTACGCTGGAGCTGATCGGCGAATCGCGCCAGGCCAATCTGTATCGACGCGAGGCGGACCTTGCCTTGCGGCTTTCCCGTCCGCAGGAACTCGGTCTGGCCGGCCGGCCTCTTGCCGGCATGGGTTACAGCCTGTATGCCGCGCAAAAATGGCGGAACCGCCCGGCCAGTGAGTGGGAATTCATCGGCTACGATGATGTCTTGCGGGAGACGCCACAGCAGAAGTGGCTGCACGAACTGGCCGCGGGGAGGCGCTTCGCCTTTGTGTCCAACGACGCTGCCGCACTGTATCAGGCCTGCCGTAGCGGCCTGGGCGTGGCGGTATTGCCGCATTTTCTTGCCGGCGAGGATCCGGCCTTGTCGAGATTGCCGGGATACGAAGGAGTGCTGAGCCGGGATGTGTGGATGGTCATTCATCCCGATGTCCGGCGCTCTCCCAGGGTCAAGGCGGTTGCGCAGTTCATTACCCGGCTGTGCCGCGAACATGAATCGGTGCTTATATAAGGACTCAGGTTCACAATCCGCCGTCGCCGCTGAACAGGCCGCCGTCCTACAACATCCAGTCTATGGGCAGCAGCGAAAGAAAGTTCACCACCAGGCGGCGCCACAGGCTGGCGTTGGGTTCGGTGTCGTGGCGGATTTCCTTTCCGTCCTTTTCCTCTGTCCAGTACAGGTCGCCGGTGTCGGTAAGATGCACTTCGTAGGCTACCTCGGGGACTTTGTCGTCGAAGGCCTTGGCGATGGCGTGCGCCAGCACCGGGCTGTCGATGACGAATCCCAGCTCGGTGTTCAGTTTTGCGGATCGGGGGTCGAAGTTGAACGAGCCCACGAAAATGCGCGAACCATCGACCGAAAAGGTTTTGGCGTGCAGACTGGTGCCTGAAATGCCGAAGCGGCCGGTTCTCTCCCGCTTCTGGCTTGCCGGGGAAAGGCGCCGCATTTCGTATAGCTTTATGCCGGCTTCGAGCAAGGGCTTGCGCCATTTGGCATAGCCGGCATGAACCGCGGCGACGTCGGTGGCGTCTAGTGAATTGGTCAGTATTTTTATCTGGACTCCACGCCGGGCCATGGCCGTGAAACTGTCCACGCCGGCAGCGGTGGGCACAAAATACGACGACACCAATTCAAGGTCGGTCCTGGGCCTGCCGACGATTCGCTCGAGCTTGCTGGGCAGGAGTTGGCTGGCCGGCGCCTGGTTCAGGCCTTTGCGCGGATCGTCGCTGACCATTTTCGTGTCGGCCCATTGCAAGTCTATGGTTCCGTCCCGGAGCTGGCGGATCAGGCCGGAGCCTTCCACCGCCTGCAGGTAGGGGCGGGCGCGGGGGTCTTGTTCGAGGGTGGCCGCGTCGTTGGCCAGTTCCCGCAGCAAGGCGGGATTGGCCGCGGGCAAGAGCAGATTGGAGGGATACGACGACAAGCTACTCCAGTAGCTGTCGAAGCTGTCCGAGACGTCCTTGACGACGGGCCCGATGGCCAGCACGTCCAGGTCGGCGAACACCATGTCGTCCGTCGCGCCGAAGTATTCGTCGCCGATGTTGCGCCCGCCCACGATGGTCACCTGGTTGTCGGCGGTAAACGATTTGTTGTGCATGCGGCGGTTGAGGCGGGAGAAATCGCTTAAATAATTGATCCAGCGCGGGGCGCGTATGAAAAACGGGTTGAACAGCCGGACTTCGATGTTGGGGTTGGCATCGAGCGCCGCCAGCAAGGGATCGAGCCCCGAAGTGTTCAGGTCGTCGAGCAGCAGGCGCACGCGCACGCCGCGGTTGGCGGCAGCATTGAGCGACTGGAACAGCAGGGTGCCGGTCAGATCCTTGTGCCAGATGTAGTATTGAATATCCAGTGTGCGCTGTGCGGCCCGCGCCAGCAGGGCGCGCGCGGCGAAGGCCTCGTGCGCGTTCGAAAGCATGTGTATGCCCGTTTTGCCCGGGTGTGCGGCGGCCAGCCTGGCTTCGGCCCTGCCCAGCGTGGTGGCCCGGGATTCATCGACCGAAAGCGCGTGCGAGGCGGGCCGGTTTTGCAGCGAGGGTGCGGTAACGCAGCCTCCAATGAGCATCGTCGCGAGGCCGATGAGGGGAAGGTAAAGCACAGAGCGCTTTGGTGGTTTCATTATTCCGCCTGCCCGTTATGCCGTCACGGTACCGCCTTCCGCCGTTTCGCGCTGTTGGAATGTTTTGCAAGTGTTTGCGGGCTATTGCTGCTTGCTTTGCCGCCACCATGCCAGCAATTGCCGCCAGTAGCGGGGGCCCTGCTTGGCGCGGAACTGCCCCCACCATCTCAGCAAGCCGTAGGAAAGGTGTATTTTTTCCTGTCCCAAAGGCATGTCCGGCCGTACTTGCAGCCAGGACGATTTGGAATAGGCGATGAGCTGGTCGGGGTAGACGCTGCGGTGCCCGATGATCAGGTAGGCGGCGATGCCGGCGCCCGCCAGGTAGACGGTTCCAATGGTTCCGCCGAACAGCTCCATGCCCATGAGCACGGCGGCGATTGGGGTGTTGGACGCCGAGGCCACCACGGCCACCAGGCCAACGGCCGCGCCCAGCGAGGGGCTGAGGCCAAGCAGCGGCGCGAAAGCGTTGCCGGCTATGGTTCCGATGACGAATTGCGGGGTCACGATGCCGCCGTAGAAGCCGGAGCCCAGGGTAATCGCCACCAGCAGCGTTTTCCAGAAGAACCCTAGGTAAGGCATGGCCTGGCCGTCCAGCGCCTTGTCCATGAGGGGCAGGCTCAAGCCCAGGTAGTCCGTGGGAATGACGAGAATCAGGGCCGCAAGCAGCAGGCCGCCAAGCAATGGCATGAGCGGGGGCCATAGGTTGGATTTCATGCGCAGCTGGCCGAATGCCGCCCGCACCAGCCCCACCATGTCCACGAATATCCAGGCGACGATGCCGCACAGTATGCCGATGACGATGGTCTTGATGAACAGGATCTCGGAAAACTGGGGAAGCAGGTTCAGGCTGTAGTACTGGTAGGGAATGCCAAGAAACTTGCTGATCTCGAAGGACGTGATGCCGGCCACGATGGCTGGAAACAGAAAGTCGTGCCGAATGCGGCCGATGGCCAGCACCTCGACGCCGTATATGGCCCCGGCGATGGGGGTGCCGAATACGCTGGCAAAGCCCGCGCTGACGCCGCAGGCCACGATGCGCTTTTGCAATTCGCTGTTCAGCTTGAAAATGCGGCCGATGCCCGAGGCCAGCGAACCGCCGATGTGGGAGCAAGGCCCTTCCTTCCCGGCGGAGCCGCCGCAGGCCAGTGTGATGATGGCGGCAATGGGCTTGATTGCCAGCGTCTTGAACGGCATTTTGCCCGACTGCTTGTGCACAGCGGCGATGATCGAATCCTTCAGACCGGTGGTGTTGCGCTTGTAGCCGTAGTACAGCAAAAGGCCGTTCAGCAGGCCGCCCACAGGCAGCAGCGTCATTTGCAGCCATAGAGGCACCGAGGCCGTTGCATCCGTGAAGAAGAACAGGCCGTGCAGGAAAATGCTGGTGCCGGCTCCCACGACGACTCCGGTAATGCTGGCAAGAACCAGCCACTGTATGACGGTGGCCAGCATGACGACAGGTTCGACGAGATTGACGCGCGGCATGGCGGGGCTTGTGTTATGGATGGGCTGGCAAAGGAGTTTCTGGGGCGGGGCGGTGGAATTTTACAGCCGAAACCCCATTGCCATGGCGGGTAAGCCGGCCGGGCGTGCTTCGTGCGGCTTGCCGGCTTTTCGGTATAGTTGGCGAAACCATTCGGGCACCGAACCCAATAATGCACAGAAACAGGCCATGATCGTCGACAGTTTGAACTACGCGGGTTTTCACAACGGCTTGCGCCAGCCGGATCAGGCATTGACGATCCGGATAGGCCAGTGTCCGTCCAACATCGACTGGGAGGAGTTCGACGCATGGCTGTCCCGGAAGCTGGCCATGCCGCTGCAGGGCGGCGACGAAAACGAGCCCAACGGCGCGATACGGCTGATGTGGCGCATTCTGCAAATAGCCGCCGGGCTGCAGCGCGCCGCCCGCATTCCGGTGTTCGAGCCGGGTCGCATCCTGTCCTGCCGCCCCGATGCGGATCATCCGGGTGCCTGGCTGTGCACCGTCGCCGTGCCGCGCGTGGATTTCATTCCGGTGCAGTCCTCCCACCTGGCCTATAACTCGGCGACAACCCTCATCCTGGAGGCGGCCGCCGCTTCCAGCCTTCCCGCCAGGCCCGAGGCGCTTTACCAGCAATTGCAGGAGCGCGTGCTGCAGCCTCTGCTGTCCATATTGCCGGCGGGGAAATCGTCCATCCATATTCTACGCACCGCGGGCGAGTGCGGCGTTCCATGGCGGCATCTGGGCAATGGCATTTTCCAGCTGGGGTGGGGCCGGCACGCGCTGCGCATCCTGCGCAGCAAGGCGGGGACCGACTCCCTGATAGGCGCCGAGGCGGCCCAGCACAAATTCATGGCGGCGCAATGGATGCGCCAGGCAGGATTGCCGGTGCCCGATCATCATCTGGTTCTGGACGAGGACAGCGCCGTGAAGGCCGCGCAGGACCTTGGCGGTTCCCTGGTCGTGAAACCCGCCGACCGCGACCGGGGAGAGGGCGTTACGGTCGACGTGAGCACCGAGGAAGCGCTGCGGCAAGCCTTCCGGCATGCCGCGCAGTTTTCCAGGGAGGTGCTGGTCGAGCGCGCCATCCCCGGTGTCTGCCATCGCCTTCTGGTCGTGCGCGGGAAGGTTCTGTATACGGTCAAGCGCATGCCTATTGCCGTCGAGGGCGATGGGCGGATGACGGTCGCGCAATGCATACAGGCGGCGAACGACCGGCAAATGGACATCCCTATCTGGAACAGGCAGCCGCTTTATCCGCAGGACGACCTGGCCAAAGAGGTGCTGGCCCGAGCCGGGCTGACGATGGATACCGTGCTGGACGCCGGCCAATGGGCGCCGCTGCGTCGCATCGAGTCGACACAGTGGGGCGGACTGGATGTGGACTATTCGACGACGCTGCACGCCGATAATGTGGCCATAGCGGTTCAGGCCGCGGCCCTTTTCGGGCTGGACATCGCGGGCGTCGATATCATTTCCCTGGATATTACGCGCCCCTGGCACGAGAACGGCGCCGCCATCAACGAGGTCAATGCCGCGCCGCTGCTCGGCGCCAGCCAAAGCTCGCTGAATACCCTGCAGGCATTGATGGGGCGGATCATGCACGGGAACGGCCGCATTCCCATCGGGGTGGTCGTGGGCGGCGGGAACGCGGCGGCCAGGGCGCGGGCGGTGCAACAGCAATGGATGGGCCAGGGCCATGCCTGCTACGTAACCACCCATGCCGAAACCCTGGAGCCAGGCGGCCGGCTGATGCCCATGGCGGTTCAGGGGCTTTTCGCGCGCACCATGGCGTTGCTCATGAACAAGAACGTCGGCGCATTGATTCTGGTTGCGCAAACGGACGAACTGCTCCAGACTGGCCTTCCCGTGGACAGGTTCGATTTTGCCGAACGGATCGAGGGGGAGTGCGTGGCCGTTGGCACGGGGTCGGGCGATGCAGCGGCGCAAGAGCGCACGGACCGATTGGTGCGGCGCCTGGCGGCTTCGTTCGGTGCTTAGGGTTGTGCGCGCCGGGTATCCACGTTTGCCGTCCGGGTTCTGCCCGATTTTCGGCGTGCCGGCACTATAGTTTCTCCAGTGGGCGCAAGCGCGCCCTCCGACGCGGCAAGCCATCCACCCAGCCGCTTCAAGGTAGAGACCAGGAATACACCATGAGCTTCCCTTCGTTTTTCGATACGACCCCCACCATTACCCTGCGCGATCCCCTGGCCCAATTCCTGGGCGCGGCCAGTGACGGCGTCATTCGGTATTCTTACCCTGAAATCGTCAAGCTGGCCGGGCATTCGTGCCCGACGGTCGCCGGCGCCTATCTTATGACCATCAAGGCGCTGCAAACGCTTTACGGCGACGACCTGCCGGAGCGCGGCGCCATCCGGGTGGAATTCCGCGACGGCCAGCAGGACGGCGTGACCGGCGTCATGGCCAATGTGGCGGCCTTCATTACGGGGGCCACCACGGACAACGGCTTCAAGGGTCTGGGCGGGCGGTTCGACCGGCGCAATCTATTGTTTTTCAATGCGCCGATCGACGGCACGATCCGGTTCCAGCGCCTGGATACGGGCGCCCAGGCAACGGCAAGCTTCAATGCGGGCGCGGTTCCGGCCTCACCCCAAATGATGCCGGCATTGCATAAAGCCCTGGATGCCGGCGCCTCGGAAGAACAGAAACGCCAGTTTGCCCAGATGTGGCAGGACCGGGTTCGGCGTATATTCGATCAAGCGGACGTTTTGGGCCTGGTGACGGTGGCTGCCGGTTCTGCGTGACTCCCGCTACGCCAGCATGCCCCGGTCTTTGATAAAGGCAATGATCTCGTCCAGGCCTTTGCCGCTTTTGATGCTGCCCATCACGAAGGGGCGCTCGCCGCGCATACGCCCCGCGTCTTCTTCCATGATTGCCAGAGAAGCGCCCACATAAGGCGCCAGGTCGGTTTTGTTGATGATCAACAGGTCCGATTTGGTGATGCCGGGGCCGCCTTTGCGAGGTATTTTCTCGCCGCCCGCCACATCGATGACATACAGGGTCAGGTCCGACAGTTCGGGGCTGAACGTAGCGGCCAGGTTGTCGCCGCCCGATTCGACGAAGACGATGTCGGCATTGGGAAACCGGCCCAGCATCTGGTCTATGGCTTCCAGGTTGATGGAAGCATCTTCGCGGATGGCGGTGTGCGGGCAGCCGCCGGTTTCCACGCCCATGATGCGTTCGGGCGGCAGCGCGCCCGAAACCGTGAGCAGGCGCTGGTCTTCTTTGGTGTAGATGTCGTTGGTGATGGCCACCAGATCGTATTTTTCGGACATCCGCTTGCACAGCATTTCCAGCAAGGTGGTTTTCCCCGAGCCGACAGGGCCGCCCACGCCTATGCGCAGCGGGGGCAGGGGCTTGGTGCGCAAAGAGGATGCGGCGGAGGTTTTGCGTGAGCTGGACATGGCGTGACCTTTCAAGAGCGGAATAGACGGGAATACTGGCTTTCGTGGCGAGACGACAAGATGGCGAACTGGGGCGCCAGCGTGTGTAGGCGTGGCGGGTCTTGCGCAGCCCTTTGCGCGGCTTCCTCGCAGACGTAGGGTATTTGCCGGCGCGTGGAGTCGAGAATGCGCTGTCCCGCAATCTGCCCCAGCGGAATGGTCTTGACGGCCGCCATGACCTGGTTTTCCAGCCAGGTGAACAGATATGCCGCAAGGCCGGCCCGATCATCCATACCCAGGACGTGCGCGGCGTATGCATGGGCGGTGGGCAGGGTGATGGTGGCCGGGGCAAGCAGATGGTCCAGCGCGTCGGGCTCGCCCCATGCCAGGTCTTTGGCCAGCCTGGCCAAGGACCAGCCCATTTGCGCGGTTTCCTGGCGCATTTCCCGTGTCTCGCGCGAGGCGAGAAACCAGTCGTTCCAGTATGAAATGCGAGCCGGATCGCGGCTTGCCCAGCCTTGGAACAACAGGAGCCAGACCGGGGCTTCGCATTGCGCGACGACCAGTTCCAACTGTTCGGCGATCCAGCGGCCGGCGCTGGCTTCGTCGGTGACGATCTTCGTTTCGACGGCTGCCTCCAGGCCTTGCGAATAACTGTAGCCGCCTATGGGCAGGGCCGGCGAAGACAGTTGCAGCAGGGCGGCAAGCTGGGCTGTTTCCATGGATGCTATCTGGACGTATCGCCGGAGTCGTCGGGGCGGTTCGGGTTGGCGTCATGATGGCCGCCGTGTCCGTGCCCGGCGGCGTGATCGTGATCATGCCTGTGGTCGTGGCCATGTTCGTGCTTGTGCCCGTGGTCGCCATGCTCATGGCCGTGTACGGCGTAGGCCGCCTGGGCCAGGGCGTAGTCTTCTTCGAAGGTGGCGTCGTGGCCGTGCTTGTGGCCGCCGCCGTAGGCGCCTGTCTCGGGTTCGAACGGCGCCTCGACCTGTTCGACGGCCACGCCGCTTATCTTCTTTAGCATGTCCATGAGCACCGGGTCGTGCTCCAGCTGTAGGTAAGCCTCGCCGATTTCCAGCGGCACATGCCGGTTGCCAAGGTGGTAGGCGGCGCGCGTCAGCTGCGTCGCGGTGTTGGCCGTTACCCTCAGGACGGATTGCGGGGCGGCCTGGACGACAATGAATTTTCCATCGTCGGCCAGGAGCAGATCGCCGTGGGCCAGGACCGTGCCCTGCAAAAGGGCAAGGCCGATTTCCTCGCCGTTGTCCAGGGTAAGCTTTTGCCGGCTGCGGCGCCGCAGCTCGAATGGCAGGACAGCCCTGGGGGCGTGGCGGGTAAGCGCCGCGGCAACCTTGACGCCATGCAGGTGTTTTTTGACGATGCGCATGATCAGAATAGGAAGTAGCGTTGGGCCATGGGCAGGACGGCAGCTGGTTCGCAGCTTAGCAGCCGGCCGTCTGCCATGACCTGGTAGGTTTGCGGATCGACAGTGATATGGGGCAGCCAGTTGTTACGCACCATGTCCTTCTTTTTCACGCTGCGGCAGCCGTGCACCGCTTCGAGCGTCTTGGCCAGGCCCAGCGCATGCACTTGCGGGTTGGCCAGCCCAGCCTGGGAAACGAAGGTGAGCGACGTTTTGACGGCCTTGCCGAAACTGCCGAACATGGGGCGGAAATGCACGGGTTGAGGCGTGGCGATGGAAGCGCCCGGATCGCCCATATGAGCGGCTGCGATCATTCCGCCTTTAAGGACGAGACTGGGCTTCACGCCGAAAAATGCCGGTCGCCACAGCACGATGTCGGCCAGCTTGCCCGGCTCGATCGAGCCGACCTTATGTGCGATTCCATGGGTCAGCGCCGGGTTGATGGTGTACTTGGCGATATAGCGCTTGATGCGTTCGTTGTCGGCCCGGGCGCTGTCGCCTTCCAGGGCGCCCAGTTGGGCCTTCATCTTGTCGGCGGTCTGCCAGGTGCGCAGAACAACCTCGCCGACGCGGCCCATGGCTTGCGAATCCGAGCTCATGATGGAAAACGCGCCCAGGTCGTGCAGGATGTCCTCGGCCGCGATCGTTTCGCGGCGAATGCGGCTTTCCGCGAATGCGACGTCCTCGGCGATGGAGGGATCCAGGTGGTGGCACACCATCAGCATGTCCAGGTGCTCATCCATGGTATTGGCGGTAAAGGGCATGGTGGGGTTGGTGGATGCCGGCAGGACGTTGGGCATGCCCGCGGCGCGGATGATGTCGGGAGCATGGCCGCCGCCGGCGCCTTCGGTGTGGAAGGAATGGATGGTGCGGCCCTTGAATGCCCGGAAGGTGTCTTCGACGAAGCCCGACTCGTTCAGCGTGTCGCTGTGAATGGCGACCTGGACGTCGGTTTTCTCGGCGACGCCCAGGCAGGTATCGATGGCCGAGGGAGTCGTGCCCCAGTCTTCGTGCAGCTTGAGACCTATGGCGCCCGCCTCGACCTGCTCGAACAGCGGGCGCGGATCGCTGGCGTTGCCCTTGCCCAGCAGGCCGATGTTCATGGGAAAGGCATCCAGCGCGCTAAGCATCGAGGCAATGTGCCAGGGGCCAGGGGTGCAGGTCGTGGCCAGCGTTCCCGTGGCCGGGCCCGTGCCGCCGCCTATCATGGTCGTGACGCCGCTGGCCAGCGCTTCGTCGATTTGCTGCGGGCAGATGAAGTGGATGTGCGAATCCACGGCTCCGGCGGTAACGATCATGCCTTCGCCCGCGATGACTTCGGTGGCCGGCCCCACGACGATGGTGACGCCCGGCTGTATGTCGGGGTTGCCGGCCTTGCCGATGGCCGAGATCAGGCCATGCTTGATGCCGATGTCGGCCTTGACGATGCCGGTAACGGCATCGATGATGAGCGCGTTGGTAATGACGGTGTCGGCGCAATCGGCGCTTGCGCGCTGGCTTTGGCCCATGCCGTCGCGTATGACCTTGCCGCCGCCGAACTTCACTTCTTCTCCGAAAACGGTGTGGTCTTTTTCGACCTGGGCCAGCAACTGGGTGTCGGCCAGGCGCACGCGGTCGCCGGTTCCGTTGGCGAAGGTCGGGCCGAACATCTCGACATAGGCTTGACGTGAAATATCAACCATCACAGTGCTCCCATGATGTCGCCATGAAAGCCGTATACATGGCGGTCGCCCGCCAACTCCACGATTTCGACGGTTCGTTTCTGGCCGGGTTCGAATCGTACCGCGGTGCCCGCGGCAATATTCAGGCGGCAGCCTCGCGCGGCGGCGCGATCGAATTGCAGCGCCGAATTGGTTTCCGCAAAATGGTAGTGCGAGCCCACTTGCACGGGGCGGTCTCCGGTGTTGACGACATCGAGACTGCGGGTGGCGCGCTGGCGGTTCAGCTCGATATGGCCGGGCTCGACGAGTATTTCGCCTGGAATCATTCTGGTTTCTCCAAGAATGTATGGCGCCTGGATCAGGCGGCCATGGTGAACAGGGCAACGCCGTAGGCGGCGATGCCGATGCCGGCCATGCGCGTCAGCCAAGCGCCACGCCGTTTCAAGGCAAATCCGGCCGCCAGCCCCACGCCGTGCAGCATCAACGTGCTAAGCATGAATCCCGCGATGAAAGCGGCGGCGCTGCCGTTGGCGGGAAGCTCGGCCCCATGCGCAATGCCGTGGAATACAGCGAAAAGGCCGACAAGCGCCGCGGCGGCCCAGCCGGGCATGGATCGCCGACTTGCAACCAGCAGCCCCAGCACGAAGAGCGATGCCATGATCATCGGTTCGGCGCCGGCCCCGCCGATGCCGGCAATACCCATGAGCGCGCCGCAAAGCAGCAGGCACAGGAAGCTGATGGGCGTCCAGATGGCCTGTCGAACATTTTCATGTGTCGATGCGGCCCAGAGCCCCACGGCGATCATCGCGAACAGGTGGTCCAGCCCCGTAAGGGGGTGTACGAAGCCCGCGGCGAGCATGCTGCCGGCTATGGGCAGTTCGTGCCCGGGATGGGCGAAGGCGGCGGCCTGCGCCAGAAAGGCCAGGCCGAGGGTGCGGGCGGCGAAGATGCCGGCGGCGCGAAGCGAAGAGCGGGTGGTCATGGAAGGCTCCAGAAATTCATAGGTTGCGCACGAACGACTTTGTGGGTCAGAGGATGGGGTGATGCACGGTGATGAGCTTGGTGCCGTCCGGGAAGGTGGCTTCCACCTGGACGTCGGGAATCATTTCGGGTATGCCTTGCATGACGTCGTCGCGCGTGAGAATGGTCGTGCCGTAATGCATGAGCTCGGCCACCGTCCGGCCATCGCGAGCGCCCTCCATCAGGGCGGCGCTTATCAGCGCCACCGCTTCCGGGTAGTTGAGCTTCACGCCGCGCGCTTTGCGCCGCTCGGCAAGCAGCGCCGCCGTGAAGATGAGCAGCTTGTCCTTTTCTCGGGGGGTAAGTTCCATCGATGTTTCCTCTTTCAGGTTTTCCACAGGCGCAGAGGGGCGCCGTCGATATCCAGCAGCAAGGGCCGCAAGTGCTGCCATAGCTCGATAAGCTTGGTTTTTACATCTTGCGCATGCACGCCCAGCGCCCGGACAAGACAGAGCCCTTGTCCGTTTTCTTGCGGCATATGGGTCAGGCCCATGCGCAGGGTGTCGGTCCAGGGCAGATCCTGGGCCAGGCCGTCGACCTGTTCGGTGCTCAGGCCGGTTCCGAACGCCCACAGGGTTGCCAGTACGGGATAGCCGGCCAGCCCGTTGAGGCTATGGCGAAAAGGGCTGCCTGCGTCCAGTTCACCAGAGTCCAGCCATATGAGGCGCCCATCCAGCGAAATCTGCGTATCGAGCAAAATGCGCCCCTCGTCCCAGTGCGAGGGCTTTTGAATGCTGCCCAACTGCGTGATTTCCCAGCCTATGGCGCCGGCGCCGGTCTGCAGATGCAGCCGGGTGCTCGACCGAGCGTCGGCCTGTTCGAAAAAAATATTTTCCTGCGGCAGCCAGTCCAGGCGCCCGCCCGGTTCGACGCGGATATCGACATCCTGGGCCGAGCGCCTGCCGTTCGCCTTGTACCAGCGGGTTGCTCCCGGGGTGGTCAGCAGGGCATGCGCGTCCTGGCCGACATGGATGCTTATGGAAAGAGTGTCGCCGCCGGCTATGCCCGATGGGGGGTGCAGGATGGCGACATGGCAGACTTGCGGCCCTTCGGGATAGAGCGCTTTCTGGACGAGCAGGGGACCTTCGTGCTTGCGCCCGGCGAGCACGGTCCTGCGCTGTTCTTGGCGCAAAAAAGAGAGCTGCAGCGCGGCATGCCATTCGTCCGGAAGCGCGGCCATGTCCAGGAGTCTCGTGATCGGTTGATCTTGCGTATATTACGCCGACAAATGCCGGCGCACATCATCGCCGTCGATCTGGGTCTTGTCGCCTGTGGAGACCACCTCGCCGCGTGAGAGGACGATGAACCGGTCGGCCAGTTCGCGGGCAAAATCGAAATACTGCTCGCACAGCAGGATGCCGATGTCGCCCCGTTCGCGCAGCAGTCGTATGACCTTGCCGATATCCTTGATGATGGACGGCTGGATGCCCTCGGTCGGCTCGTCGAAGAGGATGTACCGGGGTTCCGCCACCAGCGCCCGCGCAATGGCAAGCTGCTGCTGTTGGCCCCCCGACAGATCGCCGCCGCGCCGGGCCAGCATGGTCTCGAGAACCGGAAACAGGTCGAAGATCTCTTGCTTGATGCGGCGGGCGCGGGCCGCGGGCTTGGAGGCCAGGCCCATCAGGATGTTTTCCTCGACGGTCAGCCGGGAAAAAATATCGCGTCCCTGTGGTACGTAGGCCATGCCCAGAGCGGCGCGCTGGTGGGGGGCCATGCGGGTGACGGGGTTGCGGTCGAGCTCGATGCTGCCGGAACCGATGGGAACCACACCCATGAGGCATTTCAGAAGCGTGGTCTTGCCGACGCCGTTGCGGCCCAGAAGCGCCAGGCATTCGCCCTGCTCCAGCCGGAGCGAGACGTCGCGAAGAATATGGCTGCCGCCGTAGTATTGGTGTATTGCCTTGGCTTGCAGCATGTCAGCGCCCCAGATAGACTTCGACGACCCGCTGGTCGGCCTGGACTTGTTCCATGGTGCCTTCGGCCAGCACCGAGCCCTCGTGCAGCACGGTCACCTTGCCCTGGCCTGCGATACGGGCGACGAAGTCCATGTCGTGCTCGACCACCATCAGCGAGTGGCGGCCCTTCAATTCGTTCAGCAGCTCGCTGGTTCGTTCCGTTTCGGCGTCGGTCATTCCCGCCACGGGCTCGTCCAGCAAGAGCAATTGCGGCTCCTGCATGAGCAGCATGCCGATTTCCAGCCATTGCTTCTGCCCATGGGAAAGCAGGCCGGCAAGGCGCCCCGCCGATTCCTTCAAGCGTATCAGTTCCAGCGTAGCTTCTATGGCATCGATTTGCTCGCCGGATAGCCGCGAGAACAGGGTCGGCGCGATGCGCTTGTCGGCTTTCATGGCCAGTTCCAGGTTCTCGAAAACGGTGTGGTTTTCGAAAACCGTGGGCCTCTGGAATTTCCTGCCGATGCCGGCGTGGGCGATTTGAGCTTCGCTGAGCATGGCCAAGTCGATGTTCTGCCCGAAGAAGGCCGTGCCTGAGGTAGGCCGGGTCTTGCCTGTGATGACATCCATCATGGTGGTTTTGCCCGCGCCGTTGGGGCCGATGATGCACCGCAGTTCGCCGACGCCGATATCCAGGGTCAGGTTGTTCAGTGCCTTGAAGCCGTCGAAGTCGACGGTGATTCCGTCCAGATAGACGATGACGCCGTGGGTGGTGTCCACACCGGAGGGCGCCGGGCGGCCGTACGAGGCATTGCCGCCGGCGCCTTCGTCGCATGCGTCGACGATTTGGGTCGATTGGGAGGGATTCATGTCATTTCCTTCCAGAACGGCCTTGCGCAATCCGGCGCGCAAGGCCCACGATGCCTTGGGGCAGGAACATCGTCGTCAGCACGAAAATCAGGCCCAGCGCATACAGCCAGAATTCGGGAAGCGCGCTCGTGAACCAGGTCTTGAGGCCGTTCACCACCCCTGCCCCCACGATGGGGCCGATCAAGGTTCCCCGGCCTCCCATGGCCACCCAGATGACCATCTCTATCGAGTTCTGCGTGGACATCTCGCTGGGATTGATGATGCCCACCTGGGGCACGTACAGGGCGCCCGCGATTCCGCACATGATGGCCGAGACGACCCAGACGAAGAGCTTGAAGCCGGCGGGGTCGTAGCCGATGAAGCGCAGCCGGCTTTCGGAATCCCGCAGCGCCGTCAGGACGCGCCCAAGCTTGGACTGGGTGATGGCGCGGGCCGCCACCAGGCAGCCCGCCAGCATGAGCAGCGTTGCCCAGTAAAGCGTTGCCCGGGTCTGGGGCGAAGTAATGTCGAAGCCCAGGATGCGGTTGAATCCCGTGAATCCGTTGTTGCCGCCGAAGCCGGTCTCGTTGCGGAAGAAAAGCAGCATGGCGGCATAGGTCAAGGCTTGTGTAATGATGGAAAAGTACACGCCCTTGATGCGGGAGCGAAAGGCCAGATACCCAAAGACGAAGGCCAGCGCGCCAGGAACCAGGACGACCAGCAGAACGGCGTACAGGAAGTGGTCGGTAAACGCCCAATACCAGGGAAATTCGTGCCAGCTCAGGAAGGTCATGAAACCTGGAAGCCCGGCCGGCTGGCCGCCGTCGTGGCTGATGGATCGCATCAGGTACATGCCCAGCGCGTAGCCGCCCAGCGCGAAGAATACGCCATGGCCCAGCGATAGTATGCCGGCGTAGCCCCACACCAGGTCCAGCGCCAGCGCGGCCATGGCGTAGCACATGAACTTGCCGATCAGGCTGACCGCGTATGATGAGACATGCAGCGGATGGCCCGGCGGAAACGACAGGTTCATCAGCGGCAGCAACGCCAGAACGACGACGGCAATCAGCAGCGCGGTCCAGGCTGCCGGGGAAAACAGGTTCGGTTGCAAGGCATAACGGCCCGCGCGCTGGTGGACAGAGATCATTCCGCGCTTCTCCCCCGGGGTGCGAACAGCCCTTGCGGGCGTTTTTGTACGAACAGCACGATCAGCACCAGGATGGCTATTTTTGCGATGACGGGGCCCGCATAGGGTTCCATCAGCTTGTTGACGCCGCCCAGGCCCATTGCCGCAACGACGGTGCCGGCCAGTTGCCCGACGCCTCCAAGCACGACCACCATGAACGAGTCGACGATGTAGTTCTGGCCCAGGTCGGGCCCCACATTGCCCAACTGGGACAACGCCACCCCGCCCAGGCCGGCTATGCCCGAGCCGATGCCGAAGGCCAGCATGTCGATGCGGCCCGTTGGAACGCCCACGCAGTCGGCCATCTGCCGGTTCTGGGTAATGGCGCGCACGAACAAGCCTATGCGCGTATGGTTCAGTATCAGCCACACGAACGCCACGACCAGGAAGGCGAAGACGATGATGGCAAGACGGTTGTAGCTGAGCACCAGTCCGCCAAGCACCGTTATGCCGCCGGACATCCAGGATGGGTTGGCGACCTCGACGTTTTGCGCGCCGAACAGGGTTCGCACGGCCTGCATCAGGATGAGGCTGATGCCCCAGGTCGCCAGCAGGGTTTCAAGCGACCGCCCATACAGCCGGCGGATCACCGTGCGCTCCAGGGCCATGCCTATCGCGGCCGTCGCCAGGAAAGCCGCGGGCAGGGCGGCCAGCACGTACCAGTCCAGCCACGCGGGGGCGAACCGCTGGAACAGAAGCTGGACGGCGTAGGTGATGTATGCGCCTATCATCAACAGCTCGCCGTGGGCCATGTTGATGACGCCCATCAGCCCGAACGTAATGGCCAGCCCCAGTGCGGCCAGAAGCAGCACACTGCCCAGGCTGAGGCCATAGAAAATATTGCCGGCCCACTCTATGGCGGCCAGATGCCTGTCGATGCGCGAGATCGCGGTTGCCGCGCTTGCGCGCACGTTGGCATCGGGTTCGGCAAAGGCGCCGCCGGCATCCTGTACGAGCAAGGCGGCCAAGGCGGGGCGGAAGGCCGCATTGGCGGTTGAGCCAAGAAGGTTCACGGCATGTTCGCGGATGGCGGGATCCGGGCTTTTCAATTCCAGGCCGGCCTGCGCCGTTTCCAAAGCGGTGCGCACTTCGGAGTCTGTTTCTTGTGCCAACGCGCGTGTGATGGGCGCCAGCGCCGCCGGGTCGCTGCTTTTCTGGAGATGCCTGGCCGCCGCAAGGCGTGTTGGCGCCTCTTTTGAAAGTATCCTGGAGGTAGCGAGGGCGTCCGCAATGGCGCTGCGCAGGCGGTTGTTGAGGACTATGGTTTCCGCGTCCTCCGGCAAAACTTGTTCCTGGCCTGTGGCCGGATCGACGGCGCGTTTTGCGTCGTCCGAGACGAGGATTCTTCCCTGGGCGGTGACGTACAGCTTGTCGCTGCCCAACGCCTCCAGCACTGTGACGGCTTCCTGGCTGGAGGCGTCGCCGAGCTGTTCGATTGCCTGCAGCTTGGCACGGGTATCGCCGCTCGCCAAGGGGGCGAGCAGCGCCGGGTCGACTGTGCCGGCCCCCGCCGCCATGGCCGCCGCCGACAGCAGCAATGCCAGGAGCAGCGCAAGGGCGATGGTCCGGATCGTGGCGATGAACATGGCGGGCCCGTTGACGAACATGATGGCTCCGTTCAATTAAAGGCCTTGCTTGCCTTCGTTGCCCGGAATGTACGGGCTCCAAGGCTGGGCACGGATTGGGCCCTTGGTTTTCCAGACGATGTTGAACTGGCCGTCGGCCCGGATCTCGCCGATGAATACCGGTTTGTGAAGGTGATGGTTGGTCTTGTCCATTTCTATCGTGAAGCCGTCCGGCGCCTTGAATGTCTGTCCGCCCATGGCGGCAATGACTTTGTCCACATCGGTCGACTTGGCTTTTTCGACGGCCTGCTTCCACATATTGATGCCGATATAGGTGGCTTCCATGGGGTCGTTGGTGACCACGGTGCCGGCATTGGGCAGGTTCTTCGCCTTGGCGTAGGCCTTCCATTTCTCGACGAAGGCGGCGTTTACGGGGTTCTTGATGGACTCGAAGTAGTTCCAGGCCGCCAGGTGCCCGACCAGGGGCTTGGTGTCCACGCCTCTAAGCTCTTCCTCGCCCACCGAGAATGCGATGACCGGGATGTCGGTGGCCTTGATGCCGGCATTGCCCAGTTCCTTGTAGAACGGCACGTTCGAATCGCCGTTGATGGTGGAGATGACGGCTGTTTTCCCGCCCGCGGAAAATTGCTTGATGTCCGCCACGATGGTCTGGTAGTCGGAGTGGCCGAACGGCGTGTAGATCTCTTTGATGTCGCTGTCCTTGACGCCCTTCGAGTGCAGGAACGAGCGCAGGATCTTGTTGGTCGTCCTGGGATAGACGTAGTCGGTGCCAAGCAGCACGAACCGTTTTGCCCCGCCCCCGTCTTCGCTCATCAGGTATTCGACGGCGGGAATGGCCTGCTGGTTGGGCGCCGCCCCGGTATAGAACACGTTCTTCTCCAGCTCTTCGCCTTCGTATTGCACGGGGTAGAACAGCAGGCCGTTCAATTCCTTGAAAACCGGCAGCACGGATTTGCGCGAAACGGACGTCCAGCAGCCGAAGACGACCGCCACCTTGTCTTGCGCCAGGAGCTGGCGCGCCTTTTCGGCAAAAAGAGGCCAGTTGGAGGCGGGGTCGACGATGACGGGCTCCAGTTTCTTGCCCATGACGCCGCCATGGGCGTTGATTTCCTCGATGGTCATCAACGCCACGTCCTTGAGCGACGTCTCGGAAATCGCCATCGTGCCGGATAAGGAATGAAGAATGCCTACCTTGATCGTATCGGCGGCAAACACTTGCGGGATCCAGCCCGACAGGGCGAACAGGCTGGCGGCGGTTAGTTGCTTGAGAACTCGTCTACGTTGCATGATGGCTCCAGATAAAAGAAGGACAGTCGAAGGCGGGCCCGCGATGCAAAATGCCCGATACACCACACTAAGCAATAACCGTGCCAGTCTTTTTGCCGTAGGGCCGCCCCAAGGCAAAAAAGCCCCCTCGGGGGGCAGCAAACCGCGCAAGCGGTGAAGCGTGGGGGTACTGTTTTGCCGTAGGGCCGCCCCAAGGCAAAAAAGCCCCCTCGGGGGGCAGCAAACCGCGCAAGCGGTGAAGCGTGGGGGTACCGTTCCGCCGCAGGGCCGCCCCAATGCGAAACGCCCCTTCTGGGGGCGATGATTTCGCGCGCCGCGGCGCAGCTATGGCTGATGATGGTGCGCCGGCGCACCGCTATATGGGAGCGGATGCGTCAAACAGGTGCGTGGCGGAGCGTTGCCGGCGTGCGCAGCTACGACTGGGTTTTCACCTGCGCGGCCGGTATGGGGAATATCCAGTCGTAGGCGTAGTTGAAGATGAAGGCGTAGACCATAAAGAAGGCGGCCAGCAGGATGTCCATCATGAAGGCCATGTAAAGGCTGATGCCAAGATACCAGGCCACCAGCGGCAGCATGATGGCCAGCATGCCGGCTTCGAAGGCCACGGCGTGGAAGACCCGCAGCGGCAGGCTTTTCGCGGTCGATCCCGTCAGCCGGAGCATTGCGTGGTCGAAGCCGTAGTTGTACAGATAGTTCCAGACGGTCGCCACAAGGGAGGCGAGCACGCTGAGGATGCCCATGCTGGCAAAGGACAGGTCGAAAAGCAGCGCGCCGGCGGGAGTGACGATTGCCAGGGCGATGGCTTCAAAAAGCAGGGTGTGCCGGATTCGGTCTTTGCTGGTGCGCATTGCGGTCATGGGTTTCAGGCCTCGCGTGTTCGAGACCCAGGTGGTTTCAGCGGGTGTTGGGCAAGGGGCAGTCATCGCCCCCCCTTGCCCGGAGCCTGTGGGCAGGCCCTAGAGCAACGAGATCAGCCCGATGGGAATGCCGGCCAGCAGCAGCCACTTGATGATGTAGTACAGCGGCTTGTTCTTTTGCTTGAGCCGCTTGCCCGCCAGGCGGAATTTCTGGATGTACTTGAACGAGCGGTTCAGCCCGCCGGTGCGGTCGTTGTCGTCGTTGGGCGACGAGGCGGCAGCCATGACGTTGCGCGCGAACCAATGGTTGACGGCGGCCGCCCAGCGGTACTTCATGGGTCGTTCTACGTCGCAGAACAGAATGATGCGATCCGCCTCCGACTGATTCTCGGCGTAGTGGATGAAGGTTTCGTCGAACAGCACCGCCTCGCCGTCGCGCCAGCTATAGGGAATGCCGTCCACGTTGATGAAGCAGCGGTCATCGTTGGGCGTGACCAGGCCGAGGTGGTAGCGGATCGAGCCGGCGTAGGGGTCGCGGTGCTTCATCAGCTTGCTGCCAGGCGGCAGCTCGGCGAACATGGCGGCCTTGATGCTGGGGATGCCGTTGAGGATCTCGGTGGTTCGGGGGCAAAGCTGGCGCGCCGATTCATGGTTGTCGCTGTACCACTTAAGGTAAAAGCGCTTCCAGCCCCGGCTGAAAAACGAGTTGAAGCCCAGGTCGTCGAGCTTTTGCGAGCTTTTGATGTGTCCTTGCAGCGTCAGCGCCTCGTCGCGGATTTCCTGCCAGCGGCTGGTCAGCGCCTTGAGCTCGGGGAATTCGTCCTGCGAATGGTAGGCGCGATCCGGCACCTTCGAGAACATGTACAGGAAGGCATTGATGGGCGCCATGAAGCTGGAGTGATCCGAAAGCTGGCGGAAGAACCGGAAGCGCACCTTGCCGCGGAAATGCACATAGAGGACGCTGGCTGCAATGAAGAGCACAACAAGGATTTTGATCATGACGATGAATGCATAAGAAGAATCTGTGGCCCGGCTACGCAAGGCCCGGCCAGCCGCTTGGGAGCGCGATGCGGTAATTGTATGCCAAGGGGCGCCGGATGCCTTGACAAAAGGGCGGCCTCTTGCCGTGCCGCCATCGCCGGCATGCCCGGTTGCCGGGCTTTCACGGGCCTGGACGGGCCGTTCCGGGCGTCTGCAGGGCTATTGAGGGGGGTTCTGGGAAATATGCTGCGCGATTTCCCTTTCCACCCGTCTGTCGGGTATTAGCCACAGGCAGGCAACAATGACGTAGAACGCGCCGGATACCCATTGCGAGAAGAACGACGTGCCGATGCCGAGCAGATAGAGGACGGGTGAGATCTTGCCCTTGAAGTCGCGGCTTACTGC
The DNA here is from genome assembly GCF_035555955.1 of Eoetvoesiella sp. Lineage (NCBI taxonomy): Bacteria > Pseudomonadati > Pseudomonadota > Betaproteobacteria > Burkholderiales > Alcaligenaceae > Eoetvoesiella > Eoetvoesiella sp. Next base: position 36,035 of record NZ_DATMGA010000055.1, read on the forward strand.
ATGCGCCAGCACCGAGCCCGGCCCTTGCTGCCTGATGATGCGGCTTTGCAGGATGACATAGGCAATGGCGCAGCACAGCAGGTTTACGCCGTACAGGAACAGCGTGACGGGAGCGAAATGGTTCTCGCCCATCCAGCCTGTGGTGAAGGGCAGCAGCGAAAGCCAGAACAGCAGGTGAAGATTGCTCCACAAGATGGCGCCGTTGACCTTGCCGGCCAGATGCAGCATGTGGTGATGATTGTTCCAGTAGATGCCTACGTAGATGAAGCTCAATACGTAGCTGAGGAATACGGGCAGCACCGACAGCAGCGCGGGAAAGGTGGGCTCGTGCGGCACCTTCATTTCGAGCACCATGATGGTGATGATGATCGCCAGCACACCGTCGCTGAAGGCTTCAAGGCGATTTTTCTCCATGCTTTTCTCCTGGGCCCTGGTTCAAGAACGCAAATTTACGCACAAGCCGGCGGGTTTTGTCCAGTCAGGGGTTTGCGGATTCCATGTGTTCCTTGAACCTGAGCTGGAACGGGGAAAAGTTCTTGTCTTTCCGGTGGGCAAGATAGATGGGGACGGACATGCCGAATTCGGGGGTTTCGACGCTGCGCAAAGTGCCGCGCTCCAGTTCGTCGGCCACGGCCGACCGGAACAGCAGGCAGACGCCGAAGTCGCGCAGCACGGCTGTTTTCTGGGCTTCGGGGTGGCCAAGCGCCAGCACGATGCGCCGGGAGGCGATGCCGCTGGTGCGCAGCAGGCTTTCTTCGAGGTGCTTCATGACTCGCCCGCTGGTGGTGCTGATGAACGGCAGTTTCGATATTTGCTCGCGCGTGGCGGTTCGCCCGACCCATTTGCTGTGCGGCGCGCTCACCAGCAACAGCGGTTCGTTCCATAAGGCATGAACCGCCAGGCCGTCCAGGCGCTGTTCGGGGGAAAGAACGACCACCGCCATGTCGCATTCGCCGGTTCGCGCGTCCTCCAGGGCGATCTTGGGGTTGGAGATCGACAGTTCGACCTGGCCGTCTGGATGTTCCGTCTGGAAGTCGCAGATCAGGCCGGGCAGTTGGTACGTGCCCACGCTCATCGAGGCGCCGACGACCACCTTGTCTGTGCCGAAGGGCGTGGCCGCGCCGATTTCGCGTTCCATTTCCAGGGTGCGCCGCACGACGTCCCGGGCCCATTCCAGCACCTTCAGCCCGGTTGGCGTCAGCACGATGCCGCGTCCTTCGCGGCGTATGAGTTTGGCCCCCAGCTTGTCCTCCATGCTGCGGATATGGGAGGTGACGACAGGCTGGGTGATGCAAAGGTAGTCGGCGGCGCGCGTGACGCTGCGCAGTTCGGCAACGGTGCAGAACACCTCCAGCTTCTGGAGGGTGACGTGGGCATTGAGTCCGCGCATGGGCGTTGCCTCGCAGGAAAAGGGAAAAGGGGAAAAAGAGAAAAAAGAGAATTCATAGCCATATGGCTATGAATGATTGCTTAATTATCGATTAGACGTATATGTTTTGGCAACCTAGCATACGTCTGAAGACCAACGGTGGGCACACGGCGATCGCCAGTTCCGGCGCCGCTTCGAGCCTGTTTTCCGTACCCACCCATAGAAGGAAGGTTGCTTTCATGCGTGCAGATCAAATCCCGGATGGCGTTTTGCCCCAGCGGCGGGCGCTTTACTATGGCGGCGCCTGGCATGAGCCCCAGGCCGGTGTCTATGCGGACACCATCAATCCCGCCTACAACGAACCCATTGCCAAGGCGCCCGTGGCGGATGCGCGCGACGTCGACGCCGCTGTGCGGGCGGCCCAGGATGCGTTTCCGGCCTGGGCGGCAACGCCGCCGCTTCAACGGGCAAGGCTTTTGCACCAGGCCGCCGCCGTGTTGAGGGAGCATGCGCATTCGCTGGCGCTGCTCGACTCGCTGAACAACGGCAACCCGGTTTCGATTCTCGCCAAGGATGCGGATTTCGCCGCCGACGGCATCGATTATTTCGCCGGCCTGGCGACCGAGGTCAAGGGCGAAACCCTGCCGATGGGGAACGGCAACCTCAATTATTCGGTGCGTGAACCACTGGGCGTGGTGGCGCGTATCGTCGCCTACAACCATCCGCTGATGTTCGCGGCGCTGCGCATCGCCGCGCCGCTGGCGGCGGGCAACACCGTGGTGGTCAAGTCCCCCGATCAGGCGCCGCTGTCCATCATCCGGCTTGCCGAGCTGATCGGTTCCATCTTTCCGAAAGGCGTGGTCAATTTCCTGTGCGGCGGCCGCGAGTGCGGCGAAGCGCTGGCCGTGCACCCATTGGTGCGCAAGATCACCCTGATCGGCGGCGTGCCGACCGGCAAGGCGGTCATGAAAAGCGCGGCCGACGGATTGAAGCCCGTGCTGCTGGAGCTGGGTGGCAAGAATGCGCTGGTGGCCTACCCGGACGCCGATATCGACCGGCTGGTCGATGGCATCGTCGGAGGCATGAATTTCACCTGGTCCGGCCAAAGCTGCGGTTCGACGAGCCGAGTCTTTCTGCACCGCGACATCCACGACCAGGTGCTGGGCCGTGTGGCGAAGGTGCTGCCCGAAAGGCACAAGCCCGGCATTCCGACCGATCCCGCGACGACCATGGGTTCGCTGGTCAGCCGCGCGCAGCTTGAAAAAGTTCAGGGCTTCGTGAAGTCCGCCCTCGACGAGGGCGCCCGCCTGGTGTGCGGCGGCAGGCAGCCCGACGCGCCGGAGCTGAAAGACGGTTTCTTCTTCGAGCCGACGATATTCGCCGGCATGAAGCCGCATATGCGGCTGGCGCGCGAAGAGGTGTTCGGCCCGGTGCTTTCGGTGTTCAGCTGGGAAGATGAAGAGCAATTATGGAAAGACGTCAATGCCGTGGAGTTCGGCCTGACGGGCTCCATCTGGACGCGCGACCTGGACACGGCCCATCGGGCCGCGCGGCGCATCCATACGGGCTTCGTCTGGGTGAACAACACCAGCCAGCATTTCATCGGCGCCCCGTTCGGCGGCGTCAAGCAGTCGGGCATCGGCCGCGAAGAATGCTTCGAGGAACTGCTGGAGTTCACCTACACCAAGAACGTCAACGTGAAGTTCGCCTGATATGACGGAATACGACTACATCATCGTTGGCGCGGGATCGGCCGGCTGCACGCTGGCGTATCGCCTTGGCGCAGAGCGGGATCTGAAGATCCTGGTGCTCGAGGCGGGCGGCAAGGACCGTTCGCCCATCATCCAGCTGCCGTTGACGTGGGGTCTCATCCTGAAGCACCGCCTGTACGACTGGGGCTATGCCACCGAGCCCGAGCCGGGCATGGACAATCGGCGCATAGAATGCGCGCGCGGCAAGGTGCTGGGCGGCAGCTCGTCCATAAACGGCATGGCCTATGGGCGCGGCGCGGCGCAGGACTACGATTGCTGGGCCAACGAGCTGGGGCTGGAAGGCTGGTCGTATGCCGATGTGCTGCCGTATTTCAGGCGCAGCGAATCGTGGGCGGAAGGGGCCAGCGAACTGCGCGGCGGCAGCGGCCCCTTGACCGTCAACCGGCTGAGCTTCGAAGACCCCTTGCTGGATGCCTTCATGTCGTCGGCGCAGCAGCTTGGCTATCCGCGCAACAGCGACTACAACGCGCGCAGCCCCGTGGGTTTCGGCCCCATGCAGGTGACCATACGCAAGGGGCGCCGCTGGAGCGCCGCGTCGGCCTATCTGCGTCCCGCCGTTGCCCGGGGCAATGTGGTGGTGCGCACGGGGGTGCTGGCGAACCGGGTATTGCTGGAAAACGGACGAGCGGTGGGCGTCGAGTTTCGGGCGGCGGGCAAGATCGAGAAGGTGTTTGCCCGGCGCGAGGTCCTGCTGGCCGGCGGCGTCATCAATTCGCCGCAACTGCTGATGCTGTCGGGCATCGGCCCGGCATCGTCGCTGGAGCGCCTGGGAATCAAGGTCCATGCGGACATTCCGGGTGTCGGCCAGAACCTGCATGACCATATTGCCTGCGACGTGCGCTGGCGGCGGCGCAAGCCCGGTCCCCTGCATCGCGCTTTGCGTCTGGATCGCATTGCCATCGACATGCTGCGCACCTGGTATTTCGGAACGGGGATATCCAGCAAAATCCCGGCCGCGGCGGTGGGCCTGGTTTGCAGCGATGCGCACCTGTCTTTGCCCGACGTGCAGATCATACTGGCTGCGGCGCCCATGACCGCCGGGCCGCATCTGGGCGCGCTCCTCAAGCCGTACGACGATGCGTATTCCATAAAGGGGGTTTTCCTGACTCCCGAGAGCCGGGGCAGCATAAGCCTGGCGAGCGCCGATCCGGCCGCCGCGCCATTGATCCGGCAGAATTTCCTGGATACGCGGAGCGACCGCGAATCCGTGCGCAGGATGATACGGATCATGCGGGAAATTGGCTCGCAGAATGCCTTTTCGCCCTTGCGCGGCGCGGAACTTGCGCCGGGCAAGGCAGCGACGACGGACGAGGATATCGATGCGTTCGTCCGCAGCACTGCGATCACCCTGCACCATCCTGTGGGCACCTGCAGGATGGGGGCGTCGCGGGATCCCATGGCGGTGCTGGACGGGAATTTGCGCGTGCGCGGCATCGAGGGCCTTCGCGTCGTGGACGGATCGGCCATGCCGAGGATAACCCGGGGGCCGACCAACGCGCCCATCATCATGATGGCGGAAAAGGCGTCCGACCATATCCTGGGGCGGATCAATCATGGATAGCATCGAAGACCTGGTGGCGGCCAGCCACATCCTGTTCGACCAGGGCGTGCTCGACGCCTTCGGCCATGTCAGCATGCGGCACCCGCAAAACGCGGGGCGCTTCCTGCAGTGCCGCAATATGGCGCCTGCGCTGGTTGCCGCCGACGACATTGTGCAGTTCGAACTGGACGGCACCCCCATCGACGCGGCCGGCCGTCCGGTGTACCTGGAGCGCTTCATCCATGGCCAGATCTACCGCGCCCGCCCCGACGTGATGGCTGTCGTGCACAGCCATTCTCCTTCCGTCGTGCCGTTCAGCGTGGTCAAGACGGCGCCGTTGAGGCCGCTTTGCCACATGGCCGGATTCATCGGCAAGGGCGCCCCGGTGTTCGAGATACGCGATGCGGGCGGGGACGGCACCAGCCTCCTGGTTACCGACAACCGTTTGGGGGAGGCGCTGGCCGAATCGCTGGGCGACGAGTCGCTGGTGCTGATGCGCGGCCATGGCGTGACCGTCGTGGCGGACACGCTTAAAAAGGCCGTCTATCGGGCCGTGTACGCCGAGATCAATGCGCGGGCCCAGATACAGGCATCCCATCTGGGCGCCATCGAGTTCCTGTCGCCCGCGGAAGCGAAGGCGGCGACGCAGCAAATCGAAACCCAGGTCGAACGAGCCTGGGACATGTGGAAGAGGAAATTTCTGGAGACCAGGCAATGAAAGCAAAAAATATGATGGCGGCCATGCTGGCCGCGCTGACGGGTTCGTTTCTGATTGCTGCCGCGGCGGTGGCGGCGCCTCGATTTACGATGAAGCTGACCACCACGACCACCAACGACGCCGGCGTGGAGTGGCTCAACACGCTCAAGAAGGGGATCGATGCGCGCTCCGGCGGGCGGATCAAGGTCGAGGTCTACCCAGCGGGCCAGCTGGGTTCGGCGCCCAGGACGATCGAGGGCGTGACGATGGGCACCGTGGAAGTCGCGCTGAACGCCTCGGGTTTCTACGAAAGTCTGGATCCGCGCTTCGGCGTGTTGTCGGCGACCGGCATCTTCGACAGCATGGAACAGGGCAACAAGGTCCTGAGCGATCCGGAAATCCGCAAGCTGCTTGCGTCCTACGGAAAGTCGAAGGGGTACGAAGTGCTGACGACGTTCATGCACACGCCGGTCGCCGTGGCGACCAACGAGCCCTTTAAAACCCTGACCGATATCCAGGGCAAGAAGCTCAGGGTTCCGGGCTCGCCGCTGTTCCTGCATATGTTCAAGGCATTGGGAGCGGCGCCGCTGTCGATGTCGCTGGGCGAAGTGCTGCCCGCCATGCAGAACAAAACGATAGACGGCGCGGTAAGCGGCAATACGATTTTCACGTCGCTGAAGTTCTACGACGTCACCAAGACGATGACCTACTTGCCGTCCACGCACATTGCCGTGGTGGCGATCATCAATTCCCAGTTCCTGAAAACCATCGGACCGGAGCTGAGCGCCATCGTCAAGGAGGAAGCACGCAAGGCCGACGAACATATCTACACGTGGGCCGCCCAGGATGCCGACAACGCCCGCAAGGTGTGGGAGCAGCATGGCGGCAAGTCATTGACGCTCGATGCGCCCGACGCGGCCCGGTTCGTCAAGCTTGCCCAGGAAAGCGCCGAAGCTGTATTCAGCAAGAACCCCCAGGAGAAGGCGGACTACGAAATCTTCAAGGCCGTCGCACAGAAGTATCGCTAGGGCCTGGATATGGCGCGGCCGGCAGGGCTCCGAACCGGGCCTCGCGTCGCGCCGTTACGCAATAACGGAGACAACATCATGTATTTAGGTATCGATATCGGGGGCACGTTCACGGATCTCGTGCTCATGGACGAAGAGGGCCGCGTAAGCACGACCAAGGCGCTGACCACGCCGGGAAACCTGGAGGCAGGCTTGTTCGAGGCCATAGACTACGCGGCGCAGGGCAAGGGGCTGTCCACCGGGCAACTGCTTGCCCGCATCACGACTTTCGGTCATGGAACGACGCAGGCGACCAACGCCCTGATCGAGCGCGATGGCGCGCTGACGGGCCTGATCACGACGAAGGGGTTTGGCGATACGCTCGCGCTGCAGCGCCTGAAAGGCTTTACGGCGGGGATACCCTCCACCCAACTGGGCTGGTACAGCCGCCGCCGGTATCCTCAACCGCTGGTGCCGCGGCATCTGGTTGAAGAGGTGACCGAGCGCGTCGACTATGCCGGAAGGGTGATTCTGCCTTTGGACGAGTCCGAGGTTCGAGCCGCCATAGCGCGCTTGCTCGAGCAAGGCGTCCAGACGTTCGCGGTGTCGCTGCTCTGGTCGTTCAGGCATCCGGCGCATGAGTTGAGAATACGCGAGCTGATCCGCGAGCAGGCTCCCGACGCCTACGTCAGCGTGTCGTGCGAGGTGGCGCCGTCCATCGGCGAATACGAGCGCACGGCAACCACGGCCATGAACAGCTATCTGGCGCTCAAGGTGGTGGCCTATCTGCGCAAGGTGGATGGCCTGTTGCGCGAGCAGGGCTTCAAGGGCAACTTCTTCGTGCTGAACAGCGCGGGCGGTGTCATGCCCGCCGACGAGGCGGCCAATCGCCCCGTCGCCCTGGTGACCAGCGGACCGACGGGCGGCGTCATGGGATCGCTGGAGCTTGCAACGGCCATGGGTCTTCGCAATGTCATCACCACCGACATGGGCGGCACCAGCTTCGATGTGGCGCTGATCGTCGATGGCGTTCCCATTGTTTCCGTCAACCACGAGGCGGGCGGCTTTCATTTGTCTTCTCCCATGATCGACATCCGCGCCATCGGCGCCGGTGGCGGGTCGATAGCGCGAGTCGAGCAAGGGCAGCTGCGCGTCGGCCCTGAAAGCGCCAGCGCCCGGCCCGGGCCCGTTTGCTACGGGCGCGGCGGAACCCGCGTCACGACGACCGATGCCGACGTGGTGCTGGGCATCATCGATCCCGACAATTTTCTGGGCGGACGCATGAAGCTCGACCGCCGCGCCGCCGAGGCGGCGATAGACGAACAAATCGCCAGGCCGCTGGGCCTGTCGGTGTATGAGGCCGCCGCGGGCATACGCCGCATCGTCGACGATCACATGGCGGATACGCTGCGCGAGGTAACCGTTGGCCGGGGCCATGATCCGCGCGACTTTACCCTGTTTGCCTATGGCGGAGCCGGCCCGGTGCATTGCGCGGGCTTCGGCGCGGAACTCGGAGTGCGGCGCATCGTCGTGCCGGCCACCAGCATGGTGCACTCGGCCTACGGGGCCTTGGCCTCGGACGTCCACTACAGCTCGGAGCGCAGCGAACCCATGTCCGGCGGCGGTGCAGGCAAGGCGCCCTGGGAGGGCCTGGATGCCGGTCGCATCGAGGAAATCTTCGGCGATCTGGAAAGCGAGGCGCTCGAGGGCGTCCTGCGTTCGGGCGTGGCCAGGGACGATACCGAGGTGGCGCGCAGCGTCGCCATGCGCTATCGCCGCCAGGTACATGATCTGCTCATTCCCTTTCCCGATGGGGAAATCGGTCCCGAGAGTGTGCGCGCGGTGGTGGAAAGATTCGAGAACGCCTACGAGGGCGCATACGGCAAAGGATCGGGATTCCGCGACGCGGGCGTCGAGATCAGCGCTTTCCATGTCAATGTCGTGGGCCGGCTGAAAAAGCCGGATCTTGTCGCCAATTCTCCCGATCAGGCGGCCAGGCCGGCCTCGAGGGAGGTGTTCGAGCCGCGCCAGTGCGTGGCGGTGAAAGCGCTGATCTGGCAATGGCTGGATCTGCCGGTGGGCCAGGTGGTCGACGGGCCCGCCGTCATCGAGCATCCCGAAACCGCCGTTTATGTAGGCGCCGGGCAATCCGCCAGCCTGGACGCCGCCGGCAACCTTTTGATCGATATCCAGGAGACGCAGGAATGAAAACCTCCACCACCCACAACGTCGATGCGATCAGTTTCGAGGTCATCCGCAACAAGCTGCAGGCCATCACGGAAGAGCAGGCCATTACGCTGAAGTCGGTATCGGGCTCGCCGGTCGTGACGGAAGCCACCGATTTCAACAACGGCTTGTACCTGGCCGACGGCTCCATCGTGACCATGGGGCCCCAGGTGATCTTCCATACGGGAACGATGTCCACGGTCATCAAGAGCATCATCGACGACTTCCGGCCCGAGGACATCCGGGACGGCGACATGTTCATCCTCAACGACCCCTACAAGGGCGCCATCCACCAGCCTGACGTTTCCATCGTGGCTCCTATCTTCCACGACGGCCGGCATATAGCATGGTCCGGTTCCTGCGCGCACCAGCTCGACATGGGCGGCATGAATTTCGGCAGCTGGGGCATAGGCGCAACCGAAGTCCAGCAGGAGGCCGTGCTGATCCCCGGTGTGCGCATTGTGGAGCAAGGCGTGCTGCGCGACGACCTGTGGCGCATGATCATGGGCATGACGCGGCTGCCGCACATGCTCGGCCTGGATTTGAAGGCCATGATCGCCGCAAACAACGTGGCGGCCAAGCGCCTGGGCGAGCTGATGGATCGTTATGGGGCCGGCACCGTCGAGCAGGTCATGCACGAGGAGATCGCCAGCAGCGAACGCAGCCTGCGTGAGCGCTTGCGGTCCATCCCCGACGGGAAGTTCCGCGCGCGCGACTATATCGAGCATGACGGCCACACCAACGAGCTGTTCCAGGTCGTGCTCACCGTCACCAAGCAGGACGATACGCTGACCTTCGATCTGGAAGGTACTTCGCCGCAGGCCGGCGGGTTCATCAACTGCACCATGTCGGGGCTGCGCGGCGCATTGTTCACCGGCCTGCTGCCCATTCTCGGGTATGACATGCGCTGGAACGACGGCGTCATGCGGCCGGTCGTCGTCAAGGCGCCGGAAGGAATCCTGTGCAATGCCACGCGGCCCGCGCCTACCTCGTCGGGCACCATCTCGGCGGCGTGGATTGTCATGAACACGGCTGTCGCGGCGCTGTCGCGCATGGTGGCCTGCTCTCCGGATCTCATGCGCGAAGGCCAGGCGGTAACCAAGGGCCACATGATGGTCATGACGCTCGCCGGCCAGGGGCGCGACGGCGAACCCTTCGGCACCTTCCTGCTGGATTCCACGGCGGGGGGCGGCGGGGCCTTCATCGACCACGATGGGCTGGACGGCTCCGGGGACTACGTCGTGCCGCAGCCGACCATTGCGAATGTCGAAGTCAACGAGGCTTATGGCCCTTATCTGTATTTGTACCGTTCCTTCGTGCCGGATACCGGAGGCCCGGGCGAACGGCGCGGAGGGGCCGGGGTGGGGCTGGCCGTTACGCCCTACGACACGGACAGCCTGAACGCCATGATGCTGGGACACGGCGTGGAGGTGCCCAATTCGATCGGCCTGCACGGCGGGCTGCCCGGCGCTTGCGGCAAGAACCTGCGGCGGATCGGTGGAGGCGATATCGCGGCGCTCGCCAGCCGCTATACCAGCACGGCATCGCTGCTGGCGGACGAGCGGACAGAGTCGCTGTGCGCCAAGCCGGGACGCATGCGCCTGGCGGCGGGGGACGTGCTTGCCTACACCTTCCAGGGAGGCGGCGGATACGGGGATCCGCTGCTGCGGAACCCGGAAGCCGTGGCTGCCGATGTGAAAAGCGGCCTGGTAAGCCGCGCGGCGGCATCGCTGCGCTATGGCGTCGTATTGACGGACGACGGCGCCGTGGATTTCCCGGCCAGTGTGCGCCAGCGCGACCAACTGCGGTCGGCCCGGATCGGTGGCAAGAAGCCGGCCCGGCCGCTGCCTTCACCCCAAACGGCGGCTCCCGTTCCCGCGGTAAGCGTCAACGGCGCCGGAAGTTTCGTCTGCCGCTGCGGCGCGGAGCTGGGGCGGATGGATGGCAACTGGAAGAAGCACGCCGCCACGCGGCGGCTGGCCGCCGCCGATATCGGCGAGCACCTGAAATTGCATGAGGAGCTGGAGATGCGCGAATTCAGCTGCCCGTCGTGCGCCACTCTGCTGGAGCTGGAGGTGGTTCGCAAAGACAGCGCTTCGCTGCATGACGTAGAACTGAAGGTATCAGAAGAAATTTTAGAACCCACGGAGACATAATCATGAACCATAAGATATTGAGCGGCGCCCTGCTGCTGGCAGCGGCGGCGTTTTCCTCGGCGGCGCCCGCCGCCGATGATCCGGCTGCGGCCGTTGCCAAGGCCAAGGCGCCGGTGGTCCAGTGGCAGGCGCCGCCTGCCGCGCCCGCCCCGGCCAAGGGCAAGACTATCTATGTCGTCACCTGCACATCCCAGGGCATAGGTTGCGTGCGGGCCGCCAACGGCGCCAAGGAAGCCGGCGAAAAACTCGGCTGGACGGTACGCGTCATCGACGGCAAGGGCGACCCCGGCACCTGGAATAGTGCAATACAGTCCGCGATTGCCGCGGGCGCCAATGGCATCATCATCGATGCCGTTCCCCCCATGCTGGTGGGCGATGGGCTGGCCCGCGCCGCCGCCGCGAAGATTCCGGTCGTATCCATCTTCAACCCGCCGCCCGATGCGGGCAGCCCGGTTTTCGCGTACGTGCGGCCCGATCACAGGGCGCAGGGCGTCCTGATGGCGAAATGGGTGGCGGCAGATTCCGGTGGAAATGCCAATATCCTCGTTGTTGAAGACAAGGAATTTCCAGAGCTGAACGAGAGGGTGGCTGGATTCAAGGCCGAGATCGTCCAGTGCGGCCAGTGCAAGATCGTGGGCAGCATCGAGTCCACCATCGGCACCATGGCGCAGCGCCTGCCGGGCGCTGTGGCGGCGGAACTGATGCGCAAGGCCAAGGCGGACTACATTGTGGCGCCTTTCGATTCCAACGCCTTCTTCGTGACAGAAGGGGTGCGCCAGGCCGGCAGGAGCGGCAAGGTCAAGGTGGCCGGCTACGAAGGCGATCCCCAGGCCATACAGGCCATTCGCGCGGGCACCCAGGCCATGACGATAGCCAATCCGGCGGAATGGATGGGGTGGCAGGCCATCGACGAGATGAATCGTGCGTTCGGCAAGGCCAAGCCCGCGAACATACCCGTGGCGTTCCGCCTGATCGATCGCAGCAACGCGCCCGCCACGAAGGGCTGGCTGGGCGACGTCGACTTCAGGGCCGACTATGAAAAGTTGTGGGGCAAGAAGTGATGGCCGATACGCCGTGGGCCTTGCAGGTTCGCGGCCTCAAGAAGAGCTATGGCTCGGCCGTGGCGCTGGCCGGCGCCGATTTCGAGTTGGGGCCATGCGAGATCCATGCCCTGCTCGGCGAGAACGGCGCCGGAAAATCCACCCTGATCAAGGTGCTGGCCGGTCTGTTGCGGCCCGACGAAGGCGAGATCCAGGTGTCGGGGCGCGATTGGCCCGCTGTGGCGACACCCCGCGATGCGGCGTCGTTCGGACTGCGGTTCGTTCACCAGGATCTTGGCCTGGTCGATGCCCTGAGCGTGCTCGACAATGTGGCGATCGAAACGGGCTACGTGACTCGCAAGGGGGGATTGATCGACTTTCCGGCGACCAGCCGGGCGGTATCCGAACGCTTGAGAGCGCTTGGCTCCGACATCGATCCTGGCCGATTGGTCGGCGACTTGTCGCAGGCGGAGAAGGTCATTACGGCCATCGCCCGCGCATTGGCCGGCCAGGCCAGAATCATTGTGCTCGACGAGGTGACGGCAAGCCTGCCGGCGCCGGAGGCGACGCGTCTGCATGGTGTGATCCGGCGCACCCGGGAGCAGGGCGTTTCGGTTGTTTTCGTAACGCATCGCATCGAGGAAATCTTCGGCCTGTGCGACCGGGCCACGGTGTTTGCCGATGGCTGCCGGGTGGCCAGTGCGGCGCTCGATCAGGTGGATCATGCGCAGATCGTTCGCTGGATCGTCGGCCGTGACGTGCAGCATCGAGCCAAGCCTGCGGCGTCCATGGCCCGGGCGGCATGCGTGCAGGCGCGGGGCTTGCTCGGCAAGGGCCTGAACAGCCCGCTGGATTTCGAGGTGGGCTGTGGCGAGGTATTGGGCATTACCGGGCTGGTGGGGTCGGGCTATGAAGCCGCCGCGCATTGGCTGGCTGGCGTGGGCAAGCCGGAAGCCGGCTCGTTCATGCTGGATGGGCAGGTGCTGCCGCTTGGCGATGCCGGTGCGTTGCGTGTCCATGGCTATCAAGTCATAAGCGGCGAGCGCGCGGCCAGCGTCTTTCCGGGGCTGACTGTCCGGGAAAATATTTTCGCGCTGGCCAAGCATGGGCGCGCGGGATCCATTTCCGCGGAACGGCGTCGCTGCGCTGAATTGATACGGCGGTTCGGAATACAGCCGGACGAGTGCGGCGAGCTGGAAATAGGGATGCTGTCGGGCGGCAACCAGCAAAAGGTCTTGTTCGCCAGGGCGCTGGAAAGCACTCCCCGGGCGCTGCTGATGATCGATCCGACCGCGGGCGTGGATATCGGCGCGCGCGCCGAACTGTACGACCTGCTCCGGCGGGAGACCGCGCGCGGCATGGCGGTAATTCTGGCGTCCAGCGATTTCGAGGAAATCGAATCGCTTGCCGATCGCGCGCTGGTGCTTGCCAATGGCAGTCCGGTGGCGTTGCTGGAGGGCGCGGCCCTGACCCAGTCGCGGCTCGTCTACGAGGCGCTAAAGCCGGTCGACGCTCAAAGAACAAGCGCGCAGGCCGATGACAAGGAGATACCAAGATGAAAATGACCACACGCCAAAGCGCAAGCCTCGGACTTCAGGCCGAGGTCAAGCGGGGCAAGGTCGAGACGGCGCCGAAAGCGACCCCGTCTCGCGCCGAAATGCGGCAGGCCGCTGAAAGCGGCTTTTCCTGGCAGTTGAAAAACTGGGTGTCCAATTATGGATTGGTGCTGGTGCTGATCGGAGTCGTGGTTTTGTTCGCGCTGCTGCGTCCCGATACCTACCTTAGCGCCGGCAATGCCCGCATGATCGCCTCGACCAATGCCGTGCTTGCTTTGCTGGCATTGGCGGCTATCCCCCCGTTGATCTGCGGGCAATTCGACTTGTCCATCGGTTTTCAGATGGCGCTGGCTCAATCCCTGGCGGCCGGTCTGGTATTGCATGCCGGCATGAGCCCGGTCGCGGCCATCGCCATTGCGCTGGCCGCGGGCCTGTTGATCGGCGTCGTGAATGGGCTGCTGGTTGCCTATGGCGGGCTCAATGCGTTCATTACGACGCTGGCCACCGGCATCGTCGTCCAGGGATGCACACAGTGGTATACGAACGGGGAATCGATTTTCGGCGCCTTGCCGTCGTGGTTTCTTGCCATGGGGCGGACCGACCTGGGCTTCGTGCCGCTGCCCCTGATTTACGTCCTGCTGGTGGGGGCATTGCTGTGGCTGCTTTTTGAATACACCACCTGGGGGCGGCGCGCTTTTGCAACGGGGGGAAATGTTCGCGCGGCCGCCTTGACCGGCATCGATGTGCGCCGCATCAGTTTTCAGTGTTTTGTCCTGGCCTCGCTGTTGTCCGCGCTGGCCGGCGTATTGTCGACCAGCATCCTGGGCTCGGCGAATCCGAACATCGGCGGCAATTTCCTGCTGCCCGCATTTGCCGCCGCTTTCCTGGGCGCCACCAGCATTCGGCCCGGCCGCTTCAACGCGCCAGGCACCGTGCTGGCCGTCTATGTGCTGGCGGCGGGCATCAACGGCTTGCAGCAGCTTGGCGCCGATTTCTACATCGAGCAGTTCTTCAATGGGCTGGCCCTTCTCATTGCCATTTCTCTTCCCAGGTGGTCCGCATGGCGACTTGCCCTCGTGAGCCGGCTGAGGCGTTGATCCGGCCCGTGGGCCGGTTGTATGCCGGCCTGCCTGGCTCTATGATGGAAGAACCCGCCTAGCGCTGGAGCAGCGGGAAATCGGGAGCGGGACATGAAGATTTTGATGGTGCTGACTTCGCACGGAAAACTGGGCGCTACCGGACGCCGTACCGGATTCTGGCTGGAAGAGTTTGCGGCGCCTTATTATGCGTTCAAGGATGCCTTCGCCGAGGTGACGCTGGCCTCCCCGCTTGGGGGCCAGCCGCCGCTGGATCCCGCCAGCGACGACCCTGCTTCGCAAACCGAGTCCATCCGGCGCTTCAAGGCAGACGACAAGGCTCAGGCTGCGCTCGCGCAAACGCAGAAGCTGTCCGAAGTGTCCGCGTCGGATTACGATGCCGTGTTCTATCCTGGCGGCCATGGGCCGTTATGGGATCTGGCCGAGAACGCTTTTTCCATCGGCCTGATCAAGTCTTTCCTGGCTGAGGGCAAGCCCGTTGCGGCGGTTTGCCACGCGCCGGGGGTGCTGCGCCACGTCAAGGATGCCGACGGCAGCCCGCTGGTCAAGGGCAAGAACGTGACCGGCTTTTCCAATACGGAAGAAACCGCGGCCGGCCTGGCCGATGTCGTGCCTTTCCTGGTCGAGGACATGCTCAAGAAAAACGGCGGTCATTACACCAAGGCCGGCGATTGGCAATCCCATTTCGTGGTGGACGGCTTGCTGGTTACCGGACAGAACCCGGCGTCCTCGGAGGCCACCGCCCAGGCGTTGCTCAAGCTGCTTGGGTGACGGGGCCGCCGGCGGGCGCCCGCCCGGCTTTCAGTCTGGCCGTTCTTCCAGGGCGTCGATGCGATCGGGATAGAACGCCAGATAGTCCTTGATCTGCGCAACCGAGGCCGGCGGCGTCTCGTACGTCCATACTGCATTGACCGAACGGGCGCCGCCCGCAGGAATGCTGTAGTAGCTGGCATCGCCCTTGTACGGGCAATGGCTGCTGTGGCGGGTGCGTTCCAGCATGGCCATGTCGACATCCTTGCGGGGAATATACTGGACTACCGGGTAGGAGGCTTCGCGCAGCGCAAGGGCTTGGCGGGTGTCGGCAATGATTTTGCCCGCGATGCTCACGATGACCCTGTTCGGATTGCGCTCTATCGTGATGGGATGATCGGGGCCGGGAATCTTGATTGATGCGTCGTTCATGTGCTTACCTATTTGCTGTGCAATGCTTGGCAACCGATTTTCCCAGCATATGTCCTTTGCCTGTGTGTTGGCAAGAGGCCGGTTCGATGCTTGCCGGCCGATGGCTAATACTGATAGGTGTATGTCAGCTGCACAATATTCAGGCCGGGATTCGGCGTCTTGATGTCGGCGTTCGAAAAGTGCGAAAGCCGCAGTCCCACTCGGCTGGACTCGGAAAGATACACGCCAAGCCCCAGATGGTCGCCGAATTGAAATGCGCTGCTCATCTCCTTGCCCGCAAAGCGTGTCCGCGTGAAAACGGTCGCCCCCACCCCAGCCTCGATGTAAAAACGCTGGTCTATCGTCCAGCGCAGAAACGGTATGGCGCTGAATTGCCAGGCATGCGATGGCCCGGGCGAGTGGTCGGCGGTCCAGTACGCGGCGCCGAGTTCGCCCACCAGGTCGAGCCGCCCGTTATTTCCAGAAAACCGGTGGCTCCAGAGCGAAGGCGATTCCCAGGCCAGCTCGTAGCGCTCGAAATGATCGCCGGAGCCCGCGCGAAGGCTTATTCCGCCGTTTGCCTCGTTGCGCAGGCTTGCCGCCTGCCCCGCGGCGGAGAAAAGCGCGCCGGCAAGAATCAGGCTGGAGGCGGCGAATCTGGCCGATCGGCGGCAGGTTTTACGCATTTGACTATCCTTGTTCGAAGAGAGGCGCGGAAAATCATTCGCGGGTACAAAGCACGGTCCGGAAATGACACAGTACCAAAAACAATGGGGCGGCTTGCGGGATTTCGCTTTTGGTAACGAACGGCGCGGCAGCCGTCTTGCCGATTTCAGCCGCGTTCGAGGCGGTTCGCCGGTTTCGGGAAGGTAGTTTTTAAGGTTTTTCGTTATATATTTATACTTAATAGATATAAAAGGGAGGTTGGCCTATGACTTGGAAAATTCATTTCGGCAACTGTGCGGCAGGCTTGGTCATCGGAAGCGCCTTGGCCATGGGCGCGCCGGTTCTGGCCCAGACGGCCGAGCAGGGGGGTACTATCGCGGCCTCGGGCAGCGGCGCCGTGCTGGCCTGCGTCACCTGTCATGGCCAGCACGGCGAAGGCATGGCGGCAGCCGGTTTTCCATACCTGGCGGGGCAAGGCTCGGCCTATCTGGCCGCGCAACTGGCGGCCTTTGCCAGCGGCGCCCGGAACAATCCCGTCATGGCGCCCATTGCCAAGTCCATGAATGCCGACCAGATCAAGGCGGTCGCCGCCTACTACGCAAGCCTGCCGCCGGTGTTCGACGCCAAGACCCTGAGCGGCCATCTGGACACCCAGCCGCCCAAAACCGCTACAGGGGCCTGGCTGGCAAACCGGGGCGACTGGAGTCGCGACGTTCCCGCCTGTATTCAATGCCATGGGCCTGGGGGAGTCGGTGTGGGCCAGAATTTCCCCGCCATTGCGGGCCAGTCCGCCGCCTATATCAAAGGGCAGTTGCTGGCCTGGAAGCAGCAAAAACGCGATCCGGGACCTCTGGGGCTGATGGGCGAGATCGCTCAGCGCATGGACGAAGCGCAAATTACGGCTGTGGCTGATTATTTCGCAGCCTTGCCTCAGCCGGCCAAAGCCGCCGCAACGCCCGTGCAAGGAGCCAAACGATGAAACCATTGTCCACGATCTTCGCTCGCAGCGTCTTGGTTCTGGCCATGTCCGGCATGGCGCCGGCAATGGCGCAAAACGCTCCCGCACCGGCCCCTGCGCCGCAGTTCACGCCGCCCGACTCTACGGCGATTCCCGACGACGAGTTCGGGAAAATGGTCAGGAAGGGCCAGGACATCTTCCTCAAGCCCAGCCTTTATGCCGGCAAGTTCGTCGGCAACGACCTGAGCTGCGCAAGCTGCCACATGGACGCCGGACGGCGCGCCGATGCGTCGCCGCTGTGGGCGGCCTATGTGCTGTATCCCGCGTACCGCGCCAAGAACGGGCACGTCAATACCCTGGCCGAGCGTCTGCAAGGCTGTTTCCAGTTCAGCATGAACGGCGCCAAGCCGCCGGCGGACAGCGAAGTCATCGTCGCGCTCGAGTCCTATATGTACTGGATGGCCAAGAACGCGCCTACCGGCGTCAAGCTCGCGGGGCAGGGCTTCCCCCGGCTGCCCAAGCCCCCCCAGGCCGCCGACTATGTACGTGGACAGCAGGTTTTCCAGAAGAATTGCGTGTTGTGCCACGGCGCCAATGGCCAGGGGCAAAGCGTCAACGGCCATATGGTGTTTCCGGCGCTGTGGGGCGACGGCTCGTTCAACTGGGGCGCGGGCATGCACAGCATTCCCACGGCGGCGGCTTTCATCAAGGCCAATATGCCGCTCAGCAAGGGCAACTCCCTGACCGACCAGGAAGCCTGGGACGTAGCCTATTACATGAATGCGCACGAAAGGCCGCAAGACCCCCGCTACAACGGCTCGGTCGACGAAACCCAACGAAAATACCACGATGCCAAGACCGATCTGTACGGGCAAAGGATCAACGGCAAAGTGCTGGGCGCCCGCTCGACGCCGCATGGCGGCAAGCTAAGGGCGGCGGCGCAGGACGAGGGGAAATAGCCGCCGCTCCGGTGCTATGATGAACAAGCCTATCTCGCCCTGGTGGTAATTGGCAATGGTAGGATCGGGGCTTGTTCGCAAGCCCTGGCAAGCCGCTTGTTCCAAAGTATTCTTGTTTACAGGAGTCGCCATGGATCGCCGCAACTTTCTTCGCTTGTCATCCGCCGCCGGGGCTTTGTACGCTTCGGGCATTGCCAGCCTGCCGGCGCGCGCCGCCTCGGTGCCGGTTGCGTCGGACTGGCGCACTTTCGAGCTGACGACGGAAATCAATATACAAGACCCGGGAGCCCATGCGCGCATCTGGGTTCCCGTGCCGTATGCCCGCAATACGTCGTACCAGCGCGCCGCGCAGACCACATGGCGCATCGAGGGCGGCGGCAGCGCGCGGCTCATGCTGGCGCCGGGTTACGACGTGCAGATGCTGGCCGCGCAGTGGCCGGATTCCCAATCGCCTCGCAAGATCAAGGTCGTCAGCACCTTCCAGACCCGCAATCGCCGTGTCGACCTGACTCAGCCGCCTTCGGCCGATGCGCCCGCTGAAAGCCGGGAGGTTCTTCGGCATTATCTGCAGCCTACCGCCTTACTGCCGACCGATGGCATCGTCAAGCAAACCGCCGACCGCATTACGCGCGGCCACCGAAGCGACCTGGACAAGGCGCGCGCCATATGCACCTGGGTGGTCTTGAACACCTGCCGCAAGGCATCCACGCCGGGCTGTGGCACCGGCGACGTGCGCTACATGCTCATAGCCAACGATCTCAATGGCAAATGCGCCGACATCAACTCCCTGTTCGTGGCGCTGGCCCGTGCTTCGGGCATTCCGGCACGCGACGCCTACGGGATACGGGTAGCCGCTTCCCAGTTGGGCTATCAAAGCCTGGGCGCGTCGGGCGATGTTACGGGGGCGCAGCATTGCCGCGCCGAATTCTACGCCTCCGGCTATGGGTGGGTGCCTGTGGATCCGGCCGACGTGCGCAAGGTCATGCTGCAGGAAGGCCAGGGCGATCTGCCGCTTTCCGATCCGAAGGTGCATGCCGCGCAGGTCATGTTGTTCGGCTCATGGGAAATGAACTGGGTGGCCTACAACCATGGCCACGACGTCGCCTTGCCGGGCGCCCAGCACGGTTCCGTTCCCTTTCTCATGTATCCCAATGGTGAAACCAGCGATGGCCGCCTGGACAGCCTGGATGCCAAGACGTTCAGCTACCGCCTGACGGCGCGCCAATTGGCAATATGACCACGCGCCAAAGCGCAAGCCTTGGCCTTCGGGTCAAGGTCTAGCGAGGCAATATCGATACGGCACCGAAGGCGCCGCCCCGGGCGGCTGGACGGGCTGCCGTCCGGGATGGCATTATTTGCTTTAATCCTAAAGGAGATAAGGCGTGACGTACGATGCAATAGTCATAGGCGCGGGGCATAACGGTTTGGCGGCGGCGGTGCATTTGGCGGCCAAGGGCTGGAAGGCGGCGGTTGTCGAGGCCAGGTCCGAGCCCGGCGGCGCGGTCAAGACCCAGGAGCTGACCTTGCCCGGCTTCAGGCACGACTGGGGCGCGATGAACCTGTCCATGTTCGCGGGCTCGGCCTTTCATGCCCGATACAAGGACGAACTGGCCGCGCATGGCCTGGGGTTCGTGCCGGCGCCTCATTGCTTCGCCAGCGTCTTTCGCGATGGCCAAAGCCTGGGGGTGGGGGGCGACCTGGAGCAGACGGTTGCCGATATTCGCAATCTGTCCGAACACGATGCCCAGGCCTGGCGCTCGATGGTCGACGATTTCAAGCAAAAGGCGCCGCATATCTTCGGGGTGCTGGGTTCGCCCATGCCGTCACTGGCCACGGCCAAGGTGCTGTGGCGCGCCTGGCGCCAGCTTGGCGCCACAGGCTTCTATGGCCTGCTGCGGCTGATGCTGTCGTCGCCCAGGGACTTCCTGAACGCCAATTTCGAGCACGAGAAAGTCAAGGCGCTGATGGCCACATGGGGGCTGCATGTGGATTTTGCTCCCGACGTGGCCGGCGGCGCGCTGTTTCCCTATCTGGAGTCCATGTCCAACCAGGCTTTCGGCATGGTCATCGGCCAGGGCGGCGCCGACACCATCATCAAGTCCATGGTCGGGCTGCTGCGGGCCAAAGGGGGCGAGCTGCTGCTTGATACTCCGGTGCAGGCCATCCAGACCGGTAATGGCGGCGCCGCGACGGGCGTGGTGCTGGCCGATGGCCGCACATTGCAGGCGCGGCGCGCGGTCATTGCCAATGTCCATCCCCGCAATGTATTCGGCCGGCTGCTGCCGGCCGGCGCGGCGCCCCAGGAATTCGAGTCCAAGGTGCAGGCTTTCCGTCCGGGCCTTGGCACCATGATGATCCATCTGGCGCTGAGCGGCCTGCCCGACTGGAAGGCCGGCGCCCAGCTTGGCCGCTACGCCTATGTGCATATCGCTCCCGACCTGGCGATGATGGCGCGAGTGTACGCCGAGGCCGCCGATGGTCTGCTGCCCGCCGAGCCGGCGCTGGTGGTGGGGCAGCCCACTGCCATCGATCCATCGAGGGCGCCGGAAGGGAAGCACGTGCTGTGGGTGCAGGTGCGCGTCTTGCCTGCTGAAATCCGGGGCGATGCGCTGGGCGGCATCGAGGCCCGAAACTGGGACGACGCCCGCGAGGCCTATGCCGACAGGGTGCTCGACATCATCGAAGGCTATGCACCGGGGCTGCGGCAGAAAATCCTGGGGCGCAAGGTGTTCTCGCCCTTGGATCTGGAACGCGAGAACCCCAATCTGGTTGGGGGCGACAGCATTTCGGGCAGCCATCACCTGGATCAGAACTTCCTGTTCCGGCCGGTGGCCGGCTATTCGCGCTACCGCACTCCGGTCAAATCGCTGTACTTGTGCGGCGCTTCGACCTGGCCGGGCGCCGGCACCGGAGCCGGCTCGGGTTTCATGCTGGCCAATATGCTGGCGAAATAGCCTTTACTGTTCTTGTGCGCCTACCGCGCCGCCTGGCGTGCGCCGGGCGCGCTCCATCAGCTCGAAGGCAGCCATGCCAGCCAGCATGGCCAGTACGAACAATGCGGCCTTGGCGTGTCCCGCCGTCAATGAAACCAGCGCCGGGCCGGGGCAAAAACCAGCCAGGCCCCAGCCAATGCCGAACGCCAGGCTGCCACCCGCCAACCGCCCGTCTATGGTCTTGTTTGACGGCAATTCCAGCCTGCCTCCGGCCAGTGTGCGGTTCCGGCGGCGGGCTATTCTGAAAGCGATGGCGCTGACGGCGATGGCGCCTGCCATGACCAGGCCGAGCGATGGATCCCATGCGCCCCGCAAATCCAGAAAACCGATGACTTTTCCTGGGTCGGTCATGCCCGAAAGAATAAGGCCGGTTCCGAAAAGCAGGCCGATGAAGAATCCAGTGATTGGCGGCATGTATCCAGGGCTCCGTTTCATGGTTTTTCATCCAGGCAATTCAGGCCAGTGCGTGGCGCACCGCAAACACGGTCAGGAATCCGGCCGCCATGAAGATGGCAGTGGCGGTCAGCGACCGGGGCGACATCCGGGACAGGCCGCATACCCCGTGCCCGCTTGTGCAGCCCGAGCCGTATCGCGTGCCCAGTCCCACCAGCAGGCCCGCAATGACCAGTGTCGGCCAATCCGCGTCGATACGGGGCGCAACGGCCGGCGCAAACAGCACCCATGCGGGCGAGGCCGCCAACAGCCCGGCAATGAATGCCAGCCGCCAGCCGATATCGCCCCGGCGGAAGCGCAGCAGTCCGCCCGTTATGCCGCTGATACCTAGAATTCGCCCCTGCAGCAAAAGAAAAAGCGCCACGGCAAGGCCGATGAGCAGTCCTCCCGCCAGCGAAGTCCAGGGGGTGAAGTGATTCCAGTCTATCGACATGAGCCTGCTCCCGGTTGGGCCGCGCAAAACTGCGCGTACAGTGTTTGCATGACGGCCAGTGTCTGGGGGCTGGCGATGCTGTAGTAGATATTCTTGCCTTCCCGCCGCGTCCTCACCATGGCTTCCGCGCGCAGCACGCCCAGTTGCTGCGAGAGCGTTGGCTGGCCGATTCCCACCATGGCCTCCAGTTCGCCGACGCATTTCTCGCCCTGGGCCAGTTGGCACAAAAGCAGCAGGCGATCCGGATTGGAAAGCGCCTTCATCAGACGGCAAGCCTGGCCGGCGGCGGTGCGCATGGCTTGCATGTCCAGGGCAATGTCGTGATTCATGGAATGAGTTTGCGTCATTTTTTTCGATTAATATTATATCAATAAATATTATATTAATGAATATAATGTTTGTGATGGCATGGCGCCGTTTCTTCCTGGGTCATTGTGGGGTTTTCAAATGCCACAATTGTTAGAATTTGAATATTTTGTTCAGAAAATAGATATATCTGGGCAAAAGTGGATATAATTTCTTCAGCCTGGCGGCTGGAAGCTCCACTGTGAGAGACGACAGCCAAGCCGGCGGCAAGACTGCTCGTAGAGGCAGGACAAGGTTCGCCTACTTCCTGGAGACTAAATAATGAAGTTAGCCAAGTTTTTCGCCGGCTGCCTGATGGTATTGGCCGGCAGCGCCGTTGCGGCGGCTCAGCCGGTGCCTGCCACGTCCGAGTCCGCGCATTCCGATTTACGGGTGCGGCTCTTGGGCACTGGCAGTCCCCTGCCGCAGACCTTTCGCTTCGGGCCTTCCACGCTCATCGAAGCCGGGAACCAGAAGTTCCTGTTCGACGCGGGGCGCGGTGTCATCCAGCGGCTTTACTCGTTCGGCATTCCCTTCAACGACGTCGACAAGCTGTTTCTTACGCACCTGCATTCGGATCACACCATCGGCATTCCCGACCTGTATCTGACCGGGTGGCTGCGCGGGCGCAATCATCCCTTGCATGTCTGGGGTCCGGTGGGCACACGCAACCTGATGGATGAACTGGCCAAGGCCTATAGTTTCGATATCAAGATCCGCCTGGACCACAACCCCGGCTCCAAAGTCGAAACCACCGAGTTCACCGCGGGCGTCATCTACGACCATGACGGCGTGAAAATCACCGCCTTCCCCGTCGATCACGGCGAAGCCAAACCGGCTTTCGGCTTCCGTATCGACTACAAGGGCCACCGTGTGGTGCTGTCGGGCGATACCCGCTATTCGCAAGAGGTCATCAAGCAGGCCAAGGGCGCCGATCTGTTGGTGCACGAAGTGGCCGCGGCATCCGACAAGCTCATGAAAACCTCGCCGAAGATTCCAAGAATCCTTGGCATCCATACTTCGCCCGAGGATGCCGGCCGGGTGTTCACGCAGGCCGCGCCGCGCATGGCCGTATACTCGCATATCGTGCTGTTCGGCGTGACCGAGAAAGAGCTCGAGGCGCGCACCCGCAAAACCTATTCCGGTCCCTTGACCATAGGCGAAGACCTCATGACCTTCGACATTGGCGACAAGATCACGGTAAGCAGGACGCAGCCCAAGGAATGAATCCGCGCGTCACGCCGGCGCGCATAACAAGCCGTTGCATGCGTGAGGAGAGTGGCGATGAGTAGGTGGCGTTCATGCGCGCAATAGGAATCGTGGCCGCGCTCGAGATGGAAATTGCCGAACTGCTCGGCCTGATGCAGGCCGACGTGGTTCGGCATCGCATTGGACGGCGCGATTACTACACCGGCAGCCTTTTGGGCTGCCCCTGCGTCATTGTTCTGGCGCGGGTCGGCAAGGTGGCGGCCGCCGCCACCACCGTGACGCTGATACGCGAATTCGGTGTGGCCAGCGTTGTCTTCACCGGCGTGGCCGGAGCCATAAGCCGGCATGTCAATGTCGGCGACGTCGTGGTGGCGCAGTCGCTGCTGCAGCACGACCTGGACGCCAGGCCATTGTTCCCCCGCTACGAAGTGCCGTTGCTGGGGCTCAGCCATTTCGACGCCGACCCGGACCTGACGCGCCGCTTGTCCTCATGCGCCACCGAGTATCTGCGGCAGGATCTTGCCGCCGACGGCCCGGCCCGTGCGCAACTCAGCGCGCAGTTCGGCATCACGCGTCCCGCCGTGCATGGCGGCATGATCATCAGCGGCGATTCCTTCATCAACGACGCGCAGCATGTCGAGGCCTTGAGGACTAGCCTGCCGGACGCCTTGTGCGTGGAAATGGAAGGCGCCGCGGTGGCGCAGGTGTGCCACGAATACGATGTTCCCTACGCGGTCATGCGCACGATCTCCGATCGGGCCGACGGCAGCGCCGGCATTGATTTCAATGCATTCCTGCAAGCGGCGGCAAGCCGCTACGCCACGGGCATACTGCGGCGTTTCCTGGTGTTGCAGCGTGAGCGGGACGCCGCGTAGCGGGCCTGATTTTCAATCGCCTCGCTGGGGTGTACGCTTGCGTAGCGTCAGGGGCCGGCCGGCGCGCCTACCTCAGAAAATTATCGCGCAGCAGCGATACGACCTCTTTGCCGCGGCCGTCCAGCACGGCCTTGATGCCGAAAAGCGCGGTCGACATTACCTGGCCTGCGTGGATCTCGGGCGGCATGACCAGTTCCATCCGGTTTACGGGAACGTCCAGCAAGGCCGGGCCCGGTTCAGTCAGCCAGGCGCGCATGGTGGCTTCCAGCTCGTTGGCGTTGTCGGCGCGATGGCCGGCAATGCCGCATGCCTTGGCCAGGGCGGGGAAGTCCGGATTTTGCAGATCGGTGTACGAGTCCAGCAGCCCCTCGACGCGCTGTTCCATTTCCACAAAACCTAACGAGCTGTTGTTGAAAACCAGGATTTTGACGGGCAGCTTTTCCTGCCGCAACGTCAGCAAGTCGCCCAGAAGCATGCTCAGCCCGCCGTCGCCGCACATGGCGATGACCTGCCTGCCGGGGCAGGCCGCCGCGATGCCCATGGCTTGCGGATAGGCGTTGGCCATCGTGCCGTGCAGCAGGCTCAGCAGGAAGCTGCGCGCGCCGGTCGCCCGGATGTGGCGCAGGCACCAGACCATGGGGCTGCCGCCGTCGGCGGTGAAGACGGCGTCGTCGGCCGCCAGCTTGTCCAGGGTGCTGGCCACGAATTGCGGGTGTATGAGATTGGGGTCGTCTTCCTGGGCTGAACGTTCGTAGTCTTCGCGGTCTTTCTCCCATTGCTTCAGGGCTTTGGCCAGATGGCTGGCGTCGGTCTTTTTTTTCAGGCGCGGCAGCAGGGCGTCGATGGTGTCGCCGACGTCGCCCTGCAGGCCCATGTGCACGGGCGCCCGGCGGCCCAGATGGGTGGCGTCGGAATCGATTTGCACGACCCGCTTTTTTTCGGCCCAGAACTGCGTGTACGCGAAATCGGTGCCCAGGCAAAGCACGAGATCCGCGTCGTCGATGGCGCCGACGCCGGCGCGGTTGCCAAGTATGCCCGTCATGCCGATGTGGAAGGCGTTGTCGGGCTCGATGAACTCTTTGGCGCGGGTGGTGTGGGCCACGGGCGCCTGCAGATGCCGGGCCAGGGCGACAACCTGGTCGTGCGCGTTCCGGGCGCCGATGCCGGCGTAAATCGTTATGTTGCCAGCTTCGTTCAGCATGGTTGCCAGGGTGTCCAATTCCTGGTCGCAGGGGCGTTGTACGGTTTTGGGGCGATGCACCGACCAGGCAAGCTTGTCGGTGGTTTCTTCCTGGAACATGTCGCCATTGACGATGACGACCGCCACGCCGCGCAGGTTCAACGCGGCCTGCGCCGCCATGGCCGTGATCCGCCGCGCCTGGTCGGGATGCGAGATGTACTCGCAGAACACCGATGTTTGCTCGTAGATCTTGCGTTGATCCAGTTCCTGCGGAAAGTTCAGGCCGGCTTCGGCACGGCCGATGTCCGAGGCGATCAGCAGCACCGGTGCGCCGTTGCGGTGGCTTTCGAAAATGCCATTGACGAAATGCAGGCTGCCCGGCCCGCAGGTTCCGGCGCACACGGCCAACTCGCCTGTCATGTAGGCTTCGCCGCCGGCCGCCAGCGCGCCGGCTTCTTCGTGGCGCACGTGCACCCAGCGCAGATCGCTTTTACGCAGCGCGTCGGTGAAATGGTTGATGGTGTCGCCCACGATGCCCCAGCAGCGCTTGGCTCCGGCTTGAACCAGGGTGTCGACGATGACTTCGGATACTTTGGGCATGGCGGTTTTTCCTTGGTGTTCTGCGACGTGGCGCTAGAAGATGGCGGCTGAACTGTCGGCGGTGGCGCGGGTGACGACCAGGTCGACGGCGGGCTTGAAGCTGTCCGCCCGGGCGGCAGCCCACCATTCGGCATAGAGCGTGTCTTCGGGGGCTTCCAGCAAGACCCCTTTGGGCAGGAAGGGATGAATGCGGTCCATGGGTTTTGCGGCTTCCGACCCCGTGCGGTGCATCAAGTGGTGGGGCTGCAGGTCGCGAGGGTGTTTCAGGCCGGCGGCCGCCACCATGTCGGTCAGGGCCTCGACGGTCTTTTTGTGGAAGCGCGCGGCGCGCTCGCCCTGGACTTCGGGAACCAGCCCGCGCTGGCGGGCGGGATCCTGGGTCGTGACGCCCGTGGGACAGGTGCCCAGATGGCAGCGCTGGGCCTGGATGCAGCCGATGGAAAACATGAAGGCCCGCGCCGCGTTGCACCAGTCGGCGCCCAGGGCGAGGTTCCGGGTAAGTCCCATGCCCGAATACACCTTGCCGCTGGCAACCAGCCTGACTTCGTCCTTGAGCCCGCAGCCGACCAGCGCGTTGCGCATCAGGATCAGCCCTTCGGTCAGCGGCATGCCCACCCAGTCGGAAAGCTCGATCGGCGCGGCGCCCGTACCGCCCTCGCCGCCGTCCACGACGATGAACTCGGGGCGGATGCCCGTTTGCAGCATGGCCTTCATGATGGCGAAGACCTCGTAGGGCTGCCCGATGCACAGCTTGAGCCCCACCGGCTTGCCGCCGGAAAGATCCCGCATCCGGGCGGCGAATTCCAGCATCTCGATGGGGTTGGAAAACGCCGAATGCCCGCGCGGCGAAAGACAGTCCTGGTACGCCGGCACGCCGCGCACGCGGGCGATCTCCTCGGTTACCTTGGCCGCCGGCAGCAAGCCGCCGTGGCCCGGCTTGGCGCCCTGGCTGAGCTTGATCTCGGTCATTTTGACCTGTTCGTGCGCGGCGCCGTCGCGGAACCGTTCGGGGTCGAACCGACCGTTCTTGTCGCGCGCGCCGAAGTAGCCCGAGCCCAGTTCCCACACCAGATCGCCGCCATGCTTGAGGTGGTGGTCGCTAAGTCCGCCCTCGCCGGTATCGTGGTAGAAATTGCCTTGCTTCGCCCCAAGGTTCAGGGCCATGACGGCATTGGCCGACAAGGCGCCGAAGCTCATGGCCGAGATGTTCAGCACCGAGGCCTGATAGGGCTTGCCGGTTTGCGCATTGCCCACTTCAACCCGCGGATCCAGGTCGGGATCGTCTTCGGGCGCAATGGAGTGCATGAGCCATTCGTAATCCTGGTTGTTGGTGTTGCGGTCGGTGCCGAAGGGATGAGTGTCGGTTTGGCCGCGCGCGCGTTCGTGCACCAGGTTGCGCGCTTCGAAGGGGTAGGGCGTGCCGGTCAGATTGTCCTCGACGATATAGGCGCGCAAAAAGGGGCGCAACTGGTAGAAGATCCAGCGGATGCGGCCCGCCACGGGGTAGTTCCGGGTAATCGTCCAGGACCTTTGCAGCCAGTCGAACAGTCCCAGCAGGATCAACGGCAAGGTAATCACCAGCAGCCAAAGCCAGTTGGCGTTGCGCCAGCTTAAGCCGATGGCCAGCAGCGTGACGACGAAGGCGGTAACGGGAATGAGCGCGCGTTTCAGGGTTCCGAGCATGTGGCTCCTTTCAGTGATTGCCGTTATTGCTGGACGGGCGGGGCGGACTCCTTGGGTCGGCTGGAAGCGCCGCCGCGATCGGTGATGGTTTGTTCGTGGAACAGGACTTTGCCTTCGTGGACGGCCAGGACGCTTCCTTGCGGCAGAGGCTCCCATGGCCCGTCGCTAAGCGCGACGCTGGCGAATACGACAATGTGGTCGGGCGGGTTTTGCAGGACGGCCCCGCTGCATTCGTGTATGCCACCCATTGTGCCGGGCTTAGGGCGCATGATGTGCAGGCCCGGCGCCATGGGCTCGGAAAGGCCATGCGCGGTTTCGTGCCGTCGGCGATCCGCGTGGACGAACAGCACATCGCCGTCCAGCCACAGGAAATTCGCCGATCCGAGCCTGGCCATGTCGGCGCAGAAGTCGCGAAAGACCTTGAATCGCGCGGCGTGATCGGCGGCTTCGGGCGCCAGCCGGGCCAGGCGGTCTAGCAGCAGAAGAAATGCGAGCTCACTGTCGGTTTCGCCCACCCTGTCGCGTATCAGGGGCTGCGCTTCAGGCGTTTGCTCGATGCCGTGAAGCGTACCGTTGTGGGCGAAATGGTGAAGGCGGCCGTGCACGGCGCGCCGGAAGGGGTGCGTATTGGCCAGTGATTTGGTTCCCGCAGATGCCCGCCGCACATGCGCCACGGTAATGGAGTGGGGTTCGGCGTGCGCGCGCACGAAGCGATCCAGCGGACTGTTGGCGGCCGGGGCGGCTTCGCGGAAATAATGCGCGTCCAGCCCTTCTGAAAACACAATGCCCCAGCCGTCGCGGTTCTGGTGCCGTTCGCCGCCCTCTGCCGCGAATCTGTCGAGATCGTAGCGAACAAGCACGGGGGAACTGGCTGATAATGCAAACAATTCACACATGATTTTTTCAGGGTACTGGGTTTTAAATTACAGGCGCATTAAAGACCGGGAGCGGCGGTGCTTATTGGCATATATGAAATATTGCTTTAGTACAATAGGTGCTTTCATAAAGAACGCCGCGAATGACTTTTGTAGTAACCGAAGCGTGCATCCAGTGCAAATATACGGATTGCGTCAACGTCTGCCCCATGGACTGCTTCCTGGAAGGGCCGAATTTCCTGGTGATCAATCCCGACGAATGCATCGATTGCTCCATCTGCGTGGCCGAGTGTCCGGTCGGCGCCATCTTCAGCGACCATGACCTGCCTCCCGACCAGCGCCATTTTCTCGAGATCAACCGCGAGCTTGCCGCCGATCCGGCATGGAAACGCCTGTCGCGCGCCAAAGAGCCCCTGCCGGATCATGAAAAGTGGGCGGGCGTCAAAGACAAGCTGTCGCTGCTGCAGCGCTGAGCTTCTCGCGTGCGTGGCCGGGCCCGACCGTAGCAGCGCACAAGGCAGGCCGCAGGCCGCGGTTTGCGCGGGCCGCCGAGCTACACTGTAATTTTCCTTCTTCGGACGAGTAAGCCCGTGATCGACGAACAACGTATTATCGAGCTTGAAATCAAGCTGACCCGCCAGGAAGATTTGGCTCAGGAACTGAGCCTGGCCGTTTATCGGCAGCAAAAGCAGATCGACGAGTTGCAGGCCTTGTGCCGGCTCATGGCAAAACGCCTGGACGACGGCTCCAGCGGCGCCGACCCCTACGCCCAGGAAAAGCCGCCGCATTATTGATCGAAGCGGGGCGAACACGCCGGAAACCATGCAACCGACAACGAGACGATGAGATGCGCAGCGACGAATTGACCAATGAACAGCTCCGGGCCATGCAGGCCAGGTTGACGACCAGCGTGCCGTACCGGATCGCGTTCGAGGACGAAGCCTTCATGACCAGCGCGGCGCTGCGCCCCGTGCGCCTGCAGCTCGAACTGCTGAAGCCCGAGCATTACCTGCACCATTACAAGGTCGACTCCACCGTCGTGGTGTTCGGCAGCGCGCGGATCGTGCCGCCCGACATCGCGCTGGCGGAGCTGGAGCGCGCCGAGCAACTGGCACGCACCCAGCCCGAAGACGAGCAGCTTGGCAGCGAGCTCCGGCGGGCGCGCAAGCGCGTGGAATACTCGCACTACTACAACGAAGCGCGGCGGTTCTCCATGCTGATCTCCGACCGCTTCCAGCGCGAAAGCCCCTGCCATTTCGTGGTGGTGACCGGCGGCGGCCCGGGCATCATGGAGGCGGGCAACCGGGGCGCCTACGATGTGGGCGCCATGAGCATCGGGCTGAACATTACGCTGGAGCACGAGCAAGAGCCCAATCCCTACATCAGCCCCGAGCTGTGCTTTCATTTTCATTACTTTGCGCTGCGCAAGATGCACTTCTTGATGCGCGCGCGGGCGCTGGTGGCGTTTCCGGGCGGTTTCGGCACCATGGACGAGCTTTACGAGGCGCTTACCCTCATTCAAACCCGCAAGGTACCGCGCATGCCTATCGTACTGGTCGGCAAGGAATTCTGGGCCAAGGCCATGAGCGTGGATTTCCTGATAGAAGAAGGTATGATAAACGCCGAAGACAAGGATTTGATGGAGATTGTCGAAACCGCCGAGGAAATTGTCGACATCCTCGAGCGGTTCTACCCGGATTGCACGGGCTGCGGCGCGTAGGGGCGCCAGCCAACAACACAATAATCAGGTTTACCAATCATGCAAGATACCAAAGCGGCGTCCTGGGGCGAATTGCTCTCGGGGCGCAATGGGCTGCGCTCCATTGCGCTGGCCGGCGGCGTGGCCCTGCACGCCGTCAACGTCTATATCGCCACCACCATACTGCCTTCGGTCGTCGAAGATATCGGCGGCCTGGAGTATTACGCCTGGAACACCACGCTGTTCGTGGCGGCCTCCATTTTCGGGTCGGCGATTTCGCCCAAGACCATGCATCTGTTCGGGCCCCGGCGCGCCTTCCTGGCGGCCATCATTCTGTTTGCACTCGGTACGGCGGTATGCGCGGCCGCCCCGACCATGCTCTGGATGCTGGCGGGGCGCACCGTGCAGGGTCTGGGCGGCGGGTTGCTGCTGGGCCTCAGCTATTCCTCCATCCGTCTTGTTTTCGAGGAACGCTTGTGGCCATTGGCCACCGGGCTTACCTCCAGCATGTGGGGGGTGGCGACGTTGTCGGGGCCGGCCATCGGCGGCATCTTCGCCGAATCGGGCCACTGGCGCTGGGCGTTCTGGGCGGTGCTGCCGTGTTGCGCCGGCCTGGCCTGGCTGGTGACGCAGCAGATCGCGGTCAAGGCTTCCGGGCAGCGCGAGGCGGTCAAGGTGCCGTTGCCGCAAATCGCCTTGCTGGTGGCTTCGGTGCTGGTCATTTCCATTGCCAGCCTGTCGCCCCACGTAGGGTGGAACGCGCTGGGCATTGCTGTGGGGCTGGTCATCGGCCTGGGCGTGGCCCGTATCGACAAGTCCGCCGCGGTGCGCCTGATGCCGACCGGCGGCTATGCGCTGAAAGGGGGAATGGGCAGTTTGTACGCTTGCGTCTGCCTGCTCAGCATAGGCATTACGGTCGAAGTGTTCGTGCCGTATTTCCTGCAGGTCATTCATGGATATGCGCCGCTGGTCGCCGGCTACATGACCGCCCTGATGTCGGCCGGCTGGACCCTGGGTTCGATCACCAGCTCCAGCCGCAGCGCCGCCACGGCCCGCAAGCTGCTGCGCAGCGGCCCCGTGGTGTCGGCCCTGGCGCTTGCGGCGCTGGCCGTGCTGGTGCCCTGGACAGATCTCAACGTGAACCAGGGGGCGATCTGGTGGCTGCTGCTGCCGTTGCTGGGCGTGGGGCTGGGCATAGGCATGTGCTGGCCGCATTTGCTCACGCAGGTGTTCAAGGCCTCGCCTCCGGGCGAGGAGAACATGGCTTCTTCGGCCATCATCACCATCCAGCTTTACGCCATGGCCCTGGGCGCCACATTGGGCGGCATGATCGCCAATGCGGCGGGCCTGACCCAGCCGGGCGGGCTGGAGGGCACGCGGCATGCGGCGCTGGCCTTGTTTGCGGTATTTACGCTTTCGCCGGCCGCCGCCGGCGTATTCATGGCCAGTATCTTGCGGACCAGACGGGCCGCCGAGCAGCCGGCAGCGGCCTGAGGGCGGCTGTCGGGCTGCCCGCCTGGCGCAGCGGGCGCACGGCCTGGCCTCGCCGGCCGGGTTGAAACAAGCCCGGGGTGGGCTTAAACCGCCTTGGGCAGGCGGAAGCGCTCGGGGTCAGGGCCGTGGCGCGCCTCGGGGTCGTGCAGGGCGCCGATGGCCTTCATGTCGTCGCCGTCCAGCGTGAAGTCGTAGATATGGAAGTTTTCCTTGATGCGGCTGGGCGTGATGGATTTTGGAATGACCATATTGCCCAACTGGGTGTGCCAGCGGATGATCACCTGGGCCACCGTGCGGCCATGCTTTTGCGCAATGCCCGCCAGCACGGGGTTTTCCCAGAGCATGCCGTTGCCCAGCGGGCTCCATGATTCGGTGATGATGCCTTTTTCCGCATGGTATTCGCGCAGTTCGGGCTGCTGGAAGCGCGGATTGAGCTCGATCTGGTTGACCACCGGCAGCACCCCGGTTTCGTCCAGCAGGTTTTGCAGGTGGGGGATGTTGAAATTGCACACGCCGATGGACTTGACGCGCCCCTCGTTGCGAAGTTGAATCAAGGCTTCCCAGGTTTTAACATACAGGCCTATTTTGGGCGCCGGCCAGTGGATGAGGTACAGGTCCAGGTAGTCCAGTCCCAGTTTTTGCATGCTTTCGTCAAAAGCCGCCATTGTTTCGTCATAGCCGTGGCGGTCGTTCCAGACCTTGGTGGTAATGAAAAGCTCGCTGCGATCCAGGCCGCAGGTTTTGATGCCTTCGCCCACGCCCGTTTCGTTGCCGTAGATGGCGGCGGTGTCGATCAGGCGGTAGCCGACGTCCACGGCGGTCTTGATGGTTCGGGCGACAATGGAATTGTCGATCTGCCAGACGCCGAAGCCTAGCTGCGGTACGCTATTGCCGTCGTGGAACGTAACGGTGTTCATAATGGTGCTCATGATGCTCTCCGTAATACAGGCGCGCTGCCGCGAGGATTCGCCGGATGGGCCGGACGGCGCGCTAAGCGGGGTATGCTGGTAGTTTCAGGCCCTGGGGCGTGTTTTACCGGGTTGGTAGTTTTGATTATACGTATGTTGCAATACGCTTTTGCCGCAAGGCGCCGGGCCGGGGCCCGGGCATCCGCCGGCGCAAGCCGAATATTTCTGGAGTCGAACATGAGTGTACACACCGAGGTCAAGCGCATCAGCGTGCCGCAATTGATGGCTTACAAGGGGAAAAAGAAAATAGCATCTCTTACGGCCTATATCGCGCCAATTGCACGTCTGTTGGACGATTATCTCGACATGATCCTGGTGGGCGATTCGACGGCCATGGTGGGGTATGCGCTGCCCAACACGCTTACCATCACGGCCGAGCAAATGGCCTTCCAGGCGGCGGCGGTGGTGCGTTCCACCCAGCATGCCTGCGTCATCGTGGACATGCCCTTCGGCAGCTACCAGGAATCGCCCGGACAGGCATTCCGCAATTGCGCCATGGCGATGAGCAGCAGCGGCGCCGACGGCATCAAGATGGAAGGCGGGGCGGCCCTTGCCCCCACAACCAGGTTCCTGGTCGAGCGGGGCATTCCCGTGCTGGCGCACGTGGGCCTGATGCCGCAGTACGTGAACACCATGGGCGGCTTCAAGGCCCAGGGCCTTACCGACGAAGCGGCCGAACGCATTCTGAACGACGCCATCGCCCACGAACAGGCCGGCGCGTTCGGCGTGGTGCTGGAGGGGGTGGCAGAGGGCCTGGCGCGCCGCATCACACAGCGCCTGTCGATTCCTACCATAGGCATAGGCGCTTCCCCCGATTGCGATGGCCAGGTGCTGGTTACCGAGGACATCCTGGGTCTCAGCGGCGCGCGCATCCCCAAGTTCGCCAAGCAGTTCGCCGACGTGGGGGCTGTGATACGCGGCGCCGCCGAGCAGTACGCCACCGGCGTGCGCGAAGGGACTTTCCCCACGCTGGACAACTGCTTCGGCGTGAAAAAATCGTAACGGCGTTGGTGCAAGGATATTAGCGTGAACCAGATCGATCCCGGCGTCCTTATGGCCCTGTTGGTGCTGGCCGGCCTGTTGGCCGGCGGCCTGGCGGGCCTGCTGTTGTCCAGAAAAACCGCATCCGCATTGCGCGCCGAGCTTGGCGCCAGCCAGGCCGTAGCCCAGCAGCGGGCCGAGCAGTTGGCGGGTTTGCAGGCCGAGCTGGAGCAGGCAAGGGTTCGCCATGCCGCGCTGGATGAGCAAAAAGGCGACATCGACAGGCAGCGGGCGCGGCTCGAGTCCGAAGCCGCGGGCCTGCGCGAACGCCTTCAGGAAGCCCACGATCGCCTGGCCGCGCGTGAGCGCGAACTGCAGGCGGTTGGCGAGAAGCTGGCCGGTCTCGACCGGCAGTTCACCGCGCTGTCCGTGACCCACTCTGAAAAGCTCGCCAACTTCGAAGAGCTGAAGCAATCGCTGGAGCAGTCGCGCCTGGCGCTCAAGACCGAATTCCAGAACCTGGCCAACGAAATCCTGGAGGAAAAGGGCAAGACCTTCGCCCAGACCAGCCAGACCTCGCTGGACGCAATGCTCAAGCCGTTTCGCGAGCAGATCCAGGGGTTCCAGCAGCGCATCAATCAAGTCCACGACGAGTCGGTCAAGGGCAATGTGTCGCTGGGCGCCGAGATCAAGCAGGTGCTGGAAATCGGCCTGAAAATGAGCGCCGAGGCCAATACCCTGGCCACGGCGCTGAAAGGCGACAAGAAAACCACCGGCAACTGGGGCGAAATCCAGCTCGAGCAGACCCTGCAACTGGCCGGCCTGGTCAAGGGCGACCACTACGAGCCCCAGGCGCGCTTCAAGGACGGCGAAGGCAACGCCCGCCAGCCCGACTTCGTGGTCAAGCTGCCGGATCAAAAGCACATGGTCATCGACAGCAAGGTGTCGCTGGTCGACTACGACCACGCCATCGGCGCCGAAACCCAGGCCGAGGCCGAGGCGGCCATGGACGCGCACGTCAAGGCGGTCAAGAACCACATCGACGATCTGTCCAGAAAAGACTACAGCAATCTCATCGGCATGCGCAGCCCCAGCTTCGTACTTATGTTCATGCCCATCGA
Source organism: Eoetvoesiella sp. (assembly GCF_035555955.1). Classification (NCBI taxonomy): domain Bacteria; kingdom Pseudomonadati; phylum Pseudomonadota; class Betaproteobacteria; order Burkholderiales; family Alcaligenaceae; genus Eoetvoesiella; species Eoetvoesiella sp. The sequence continues at coordinate 71,148 of NZ_DATMGA010000055.1, forward strand.
GCCTGCCTACATCGAGGCCATGAAGCACAACCGGGAGCTGTTCAACTACGGCTACCAGCGCAATGTCATTCTGGTGTCGCACACCACGCTCATGCCCATCCTGAAAACGGTGGCCAACCTGTGGATGGTGGCGCGCAGCAACGAGCAGGCGCAAGACCTCGCCGCCAAGGCGGGCGACATCTACAACCAGGTGGTCGTCGTGGCCGAAAACCTGAAAAAGCTCGGCGACACCCTGGGCACCGTCAGCAACCACTACAACCGCACGGTTACCTCGCTGGCCGGCAAGCAGGGCCTGTACGGCAAGGCGGCCCGTTTCAACGAGCTCTCGTCCAAGGCCAATAAAACCATGCCTGCCCTCGAGCCCCTGCATCGCGACGTGGATACCGAAAAATTGGAACTCATCGTCAGCAGCGCCGGCAATGAAGCCGATGCCGCCGACGAGGGCGGCGCGCAGCGCCTGGGCCTGGAGGCCGGCCCGGACTAGGCCTAGGCCCTAGGGCCTGCTGGCTCTGGTTTCCTTGGCCACCCGCACGCAGTTCCTGCCTGCCTTTTTTGCCTCGTACAGCGCCATATCGGCCAGCAGCAGCAACGAATTCATGTCCTGCGTATGCGTGGGGCAGTGCGCAATGCCCAGTGAAACCGTTATTTCCATATCGGGCATGATGCTGGCTTGTTCCACGTTGTGCCGCAGGCGCTCGGCGAAGGCCATGGCCGATTCCAGGCTGCTGTCCGGCAGCAGCACGACGAACTCTTCGCCGCCCAGGCGCGCCACGATGTCGCTTTCCCTGGCCGAGGTCATGGCCAGGGAAGCAATGGCCTGCAGGGTTTCGTCGCCGGCGGCGTGTCCGAAGCTGTCGTTGACGTTCTTGAAGTGATCGATGTCGAGCATGACGGCGGCCAGGGGCAGGCCCTCTTCCTTCAGGTCGGCCATGGCCGACTTCAGGCCGCGGCGGTTGGTCAGGGTCGTCAGGGGGTCGGTCTCGGTTTCGCGGTGCAAATGGCGTATGCGCGTAGCGACGGCGGAAAAGCTGGTCAGCAGCGCTTGGCGGATCAGCGCGGCCTCGAGATACCAGCCTTTGATGAAATGAATGCGGTTGAAATTGCCGCGATCGTCCAGGTGGGATGCCACTTCGGCAAGATCCCGCAGGGGCCGGGCGATGAGCTTGGCCAGCCACCATATGCCCAGCAGGCTCAGCAGGGTGATGGGCAGGGAGTAGTACAGGGTGCGCCAGAACAGGCTGTAGAGCTTGGAAGTCGCCGCTGTGACGGGGCGCTGGACGACGATGGCCCAGCCGGTTTCGGGTATTGGCGCGTAGCCGGCGAGCTTGTCGCTATGGCCCGCGTCGGTCAGCAGCATGGAGCCGTTTTCACCCCGCAAGGCGGCAAGCACGGCAGGGTTGCCCTGGACGGAGGTGCCGATGCGCTGCTTGACCGGGTTGTAGATGAACAGGCGGTGTTGATCCACGACGGAAACGTAGGAGCCGTCGTCGTTGTAATGCTCGTCCAGCAGGGCTTGCAAGGCATTGGGCGCATGCAGGTAGATGGTGCCGCCCACGAAACCCGCGTACCCGCCGTCCCGGTTGTAGACGGGGTGCGACAGCAGGATCAGCCATCGGCCCGATGGGGCCAGGAAAGGGGCGCTGATCTGCCGGGTCTGGATGGCAAGCGCTTCCAGCGACGGGGTGCTTATCAGGGTCGTGCCCGCGAGTTTGTCCGCGGCGGGCAGGGCGGCAAGAACATGGCCTGAGGCGTCGCTGTAGAAAATGGAATTGAAGTTGCGCGTCATGCGCGCCGTGCGGGACAGTTCTTCCTGCAGCGCGGCGGGGTCGTGCGGTTTGGCGCCGATCTCCCAGGCCGTGGCCTCCAGCATGCGCATGACCGATTTGATATACGAGTTGGTAATATGGGCCAGCTTCTGCGCGTAGGCATGGTTGGCGCTCAGCGAATTGTTCAGCAGGATTTCGCGCTGTACCTGATACGATGCGTACAGGTTGTTGGCCAAAGCCAGCAGGACGAAAAATAAACACATCCACAGGATGAGACGCCGCAGGTCTATACGGAATAATCTTGTTTTCATTGAGCCGTCGGGTTTCGGTGGCGCGCTTGCACAGGCAGGCAAGCTGCGGGAATTATAAGCGACGGTCTATATTAACGAGCAAATTCAGGTATTTAGGTGTTTGTTCGAGTGTCGATTTGTTCCAGTGTCGGCTGCTAGACTTGGCTGGAGTTTTGGTAGGATGAAGTGAACACAAGGGTTCAAGGCATGGATTCGAACGATTGCGCAGGCGCCTCGCGGACGCAGACCGGGCCTTTGCCGATGCGCGACGGCGTCGCCGCCAGCCGGGTGTACCTGCCGGCCGGGCCGTGGACAACGGTTTTCGACTTCCTGGTCGAGCGCTTCCGGTTCATGAAGCCCGAAGTGTTGCGCGGCCGGCTGGAACTGGGCGCCATCATCGACGGAAACGGGATTCCACAGCGCCCCGAAACGCCGTACCGGTCCATGCAGTGGCTGTGGTACTACCGCGAAGTGCCCGACGAGGCCGTGGTGCCGTTCGAGCTGGACATCCTGCATCGCGACGGGCATCTCGTCGTGGTGGACAAGCCGCATTTTCTGGCCAGCACGCCCGGCGGCCGATATTTGCGCGAAACGGCGCTCACACGCCTGCGCAAGCAGTTCGACTTGCCGGCGTTGAGTCCCGTGCATCGGCTGGATCGTGAAACAGCCGGCGTCATGCTGTTTTGCGTGGATGCAGCCAGCCGGGGGGCGTATCAAACCCTGTTTCAGCAGCGGCGGGTAAGCAAGGAATACGAAGCCATCGCCCCATGGCGCGACGATCTGGTGTTCCCTCTGGTGCACCGAAGCCGTCTGCAGAACCAGGTCTCCAGCTTCACGGTGCGCGAGGTGGGCGGCGAGCCGAACAGCGAAACCCGCATCGAGGTGCTGGAGCGGCTGGGGCCGCTGGCGCGCTACCGTCTGCTGCCGCGCACTGGGCGCAAACACCAGTTGCGCGCCCACCTCAGCGCCCTGGGCATTCCCATTTGCAACGACTTGTTCTACCCGGAACTGCAAAAACGCCACAACACGGACGACTACGACCGCCCCTTGCAATTGCTGGCGCGGGCCGTCGAATTCGACGATCCCATCAGCGGCCGGCATCGCCGCTTCGAAAGCCGGCGCGCCCTGGCCGGAAGCGGCCCGGCAGGCAACAGGCCCGGCCAGGCAATATGAGCCCGCGTCGCCTTAATGCGGATTCTAAATACCCAAACGCGATAAACAGCTAACGATTAAATAGTTCACACAACGTACGGCACAGGGGAAACTAGAAGCCTCAATCCGCTGCTGCGCGGCCTTTCAGGGCTTGCGGCGTCCCATGCGGAAGGCTTTGCGAATTACGGCTCCCTATGTCTGATACCCTTTTAGATCCCGAAACCAGCCGGCAGTGGGCGGCGCTGCAAGAGCGGCTGGCCGATATTTCCGCCCGGCATCCCGATGCCTTGTTCGCATCGTCGCTGGCGGCCGAAGATATGCTGCTGGCGCATGCGATTTTCCAGGCCCGCTTGCCCATCAAGGTTTTTACCTTGGATACCGGCCGCCTGCATCCCGAGACCCTGGGCATGGTAGACAAGATCGCCGAGCGCTACGGTGTCGCCGTGCAGGTGGTGCACCCCGACCCCGCCGCGGTTCAGGAACATGTCGCGGCGCATGGCAGTTTTGCATTCTACGAAAGCATAGAACTGCGCAAGGCCTGTTGCGGCATACGCAAGGTGGCGCCGCTGCGCCGCACGCTGGCTGGCCATTCGGCCTGGCTGACCGGGCAGCATCGCGACCAGTCGGTCACGCGCAGCCATCTGGCCCAGTCCGAATACGACTCGGTATTCGGACTGCAAAAGTACAACCCGCTGGCCGATTGGTCCAGCGAGCAAATATGGGCTGTCGTGCGCGCCTTCGACATTCCCTACAACCCGCTGCACGACCAGGGCTATCCCTCCATAGGCTGCGAACCGTGTACGCGCGCGGTTCGCCCGGGTGAAGACCCGCGCGCGGGCCGCTGGTGGTGGGAGCAGTCGTCCTCGAAAGAATGCGGCCTGCACGAAAGCAATCTGCACGCCGAGCAAGGCGAGGCAGTGCGATAGCCCCGATTTTCCTGTGTTGCCTCGTGGGCCCGGCCCGAGGTTTCCCGCGCCTTTGCGGGCGCACCCCAAGGCCGGGCGCATGATCTGATTCGATATACAAGGTACGAAATGGGTGATATTTCTTCACGGACGCATCTGGACTGGCTGGAGTCCGAAGCCATCTATATTTTGCGCGAGGTCGCCGCGGAGTGCGAGCGGCCGGTGCTGCTGTTCTCGGGCGGCAAGGATTCCGTCGTGCTGCTGCGGCTGGCCGAAAAGGCCTTCCGCCCGGCCGGGTTCCCGTTTCCCCTGATGCATATCGATACCGGCCACAATTTCGATGAAGTCATCCGCTTCCGCGACCAGCGCGTCGCCGAACTGGGCGAGAAGCTCATCGTGCGCTCGGTGGAAGACTCCATTGCGCGTGGCACGGTGGTGCTTCGCCGCGAGACCGATTCGCGCAATGCGGCGCAGGCCACCACCCTGCTGGAAGCCATCGAGGAATTCCAGTTCGACGCCTGCATCGGCGGCGCCCGGCGCGACGAAGAAAAAGCGCGGGCCAAAGAGCGGGTGTTTTCCTTCCGCAACGAATTCGGCCAGTGGGACCCCAAGGCGCAGCGCCCCGAGCTGTGGAACCTGTTCAACACCAAGGTCCACAAGGGCGAGAACATGCGCGTGTTTCCCATCTCGAACTGGACCGAGCTGGACATATGGCAATACATTGCGCGCGAGCGCCTGAGCCTGCCTCCTATTTATTACGCGCATCAGCGCGAAGTCGTCGAGCGCAATGGCCTGTTCGTGCCCGTGACGCCCCTGACGCCTCCCAAGGCGGGCGAGCAGCCCGAGGTCCGCACGGTGCGGTTCCGCACGGTCGGCGATATTTCGTGCACCTGCCCGGTGGCATCCACTGCCGCCACGCCAGAGGAAATCATCGCCGAGACGGCCATCACCACCATCACGGAACGTGGAGCCACCCGCATGGACGATCAGACGTCCGAGGCTTCCATGGAAAAACGCAAGAAACTGGGGTACTTCTAATGAATGCAATCAATGAATCCTGGATATCCACGTCCGAGACCGGCGTCCTGCGCTTCATTACCGCAGGGTCGGTGGACGACGGCAAGTCCACGCTGATAGGCCGGCTTCTGTACGACAGCAAGGGCGTGTTCGCCGACCAGCTCGATGCCATTACGCGCTCCAAGTACAAGCGCGTGCAGACCGACGAAATCGACCTTTCGCTGCTGACCGACGGGCTCGAGGCCGAACGCGAGCAAGGCATTACCATCGACGTGGCGTACCGCTACTTCGCCACGCCGGCGCGCAAGTTCATCGTGGCCGACGCCCCGGGCCATGAGCAATACACCCGCAACATGGTGACCGGCGCCTCCACGTCCGACGCGGCCATCATCCTCATCGACGCCAGCCGGGTCCAGAACGGCCAATTGCTGGCCCAGACCAAGCGCCACACCGCACTGGCCAGGCTGCTCGGCATCCAGCACATCGTGGTGGCGGTCAACAAAATGGACCTGGTGGACTGGAACCAGGCCCTGTTCGAGCAAATCCGCTCGGCCTATGCCGACCTGGCCCGGAAACTGGAAATCGACGAATTCCACATCGTGCCGCTTTCGGCGCTCAAGGGCGACAATGTGGTCGCAAGCTCGGACAAGGCCCCCTGGTACGAAGGCCTGCCGCTGCTGGCCTTGCTGGAAAGCCTGCCGCTGCGCGCCAATGGCAGCGGCCTTTCGCCGCGCTTCTTCGTGCAATGGGTCATCCGCCACGGAGGCGACTCCGTGAACGATTTCCGGGGCTATGCCGGGCAGCTGGCAAGCGGCCGGTTGCGCATCGGCGATGAAATCAAGGTTCTGCCTTCCGGCATCACGGCCAAGGTTGCCGCCTTGCGCCAGTTCGATCGCGACGTCGAGGCGGTGGAAAGCGGCGACAGCGTCACGCTTGTCCTCGACCGCGATATCGACGTGTCGCGGGGCGATCTCATCGTTGCCTCCGATGCGCAGGTCAACGTCACCAAGGAATTCGAGGCCGATATCTGCTGGCTGGACCAGCAGCCCTTGAATCCGGCGCGCCAGTACCTGCTCAAGCAGGGCACGCGCCTGACCCAGGCCAAGGTGAAAGCCGTGCATTCGGTCCGCGACATCCACGAACTGCAGCAGGTGAATGCCGGCGGCGCACTGGCCATGAACGATATCGGGCGCGTGTCGCTGGTGTCGCGCGACTCGCTGGCGCTTGACCCTTATGCGGCCGTGCCGGCCACCGGCGCTTTCATTCTTATCGACGCCGCCACGCACCAGACCGCGGCGGCCGGAATGGTGATCTAGTCCTTCGCGTCAATGCCGGGGCCTGTCGCGCCCGACGTCGCCAGGCGGGCAGGGCATGTCGGACTGGCCCGCCGCAGGCGCGTCCAGACGCCGGGGCCTCGGCGGCGATTTGCCCGGGACTTCGCTAGAAATCGCTCTGGCCTTCCTTGATGAGCAGATGGCGGCGCTCCATTTCCTGGCGCAGCTCGCGGCGCAGCCGAGCGGCGCTGTGACGGTTGCGCTCTTCCTCGGTTTGCGGCTCCAGGGGCGGCACCGGCACCGGCACGCCGTCCTTGTCGACGGCAATCATCGTGAAATAGCAGCTATTGGTGTGGCGCACCAGTTTCTGCTGGATGTTCTCGGTCACCACCTTGATGCCGATTTCCATGGACGTGCGGCCGGTATAGTTTACCGATGCATAGAACGTCACCAGCTCGCCCACATGGATGGGCTGGCGGAAAATCACCTGATCCACCGAAAGCGTGACTACATAGGTGCCCGCGTAGCGGGCCGCACAAGCGTAGGCCACCAGGTCCAGATGCTTGAGTATGGCCCCGCCATGGACATTGCCGGAAAAATTGGCCATGTCGGGAGTCATCAATATGGTCATGGAGGTTTTGTGGGGAGAGTCGTTCATGATGGCCGCCGTAGGGAAGGGAGTTTTCGCAAAGATGCCGGTCGTGCGTCGTACACTACAATCAAACCCTTACCAGCACAAGCATGTCGATGTCCGAATCCCTGCAAAACCGTCTTGCCCTCGTCCAGCAGCAGATTGCCGCGGCCTGTGCCCGGGCCGGTCGCGCGCCCGGCGAAGTCGTCCTGCTGCCGGTCAGCAAAACCTTCGATGCGCAGGTGGTGCGCCAGGCTTCGGGCCTTGGGTTACGGCGTTTCGGTGAAAACAAGACCCAGGAAATGCGCCAGAAATCCCAGGAATTGGGCGACCTGATGCTGGAGTGGGTGCTGATCGGCCACTTGCAAACCAACAAGGCCCGCGATGCGGCGCGCTACGCCAGCGAGGTGCAGTCGCTGGATCGGCTCGCGCTGGCCGAGGCGCTCGACCAGCGTCTGCAGGCGGAAGGCCGTTCTCTTGATGTGCTGGTGCAAGTCAAGACCTCGGACGAACCTACCAAGTCCGGTCTCGACCCCGAGCAATTGCCAGCTTTTCTGAAGCAGTTGCAAACCCTGGATACGCTGCGCGTCAAGGGCTTGATGACGCTGGCCGTCAATTCGCCCGACGAGCAGGCGGTGCGGCGCTGCTTCCGCTTGTTGCGCGAGTGGCGGGATCGCCTGCGCGATGAGGGATTCGACCAAGTGCAGCGCCTGTCCATGGGCATGAGCGGAGATTTCGGGCTGGCCATCGAAGAAGGCGCAACCGAAGTCCGCATCGGATCGGCCATTTTCGGCCAGCGCGATTATGCGCATTAAGGCGGGCCACGCCAGGAGGAGCGGATACATGCGAAGAATTGATTTCGGAGGGCTCAAGGCCGCGATGGCGGGCCTGGCCTTGCTGGCCGCATTGCAGCCGGCGCATGCCGATACCCTGAGCGTGGTGAAGGAGCGCGGATACGTGCAATGCGGCGTCACCACCGGGTTTGCCGGGTTTTCGGCGCCCGACGAAAAAGGGCAGTGGCGCGGACTGGATATCGACATGTGCCGCGCGGTGGCGGCCGCCGTGCTGGGCGATGCCGGCAAGTTCAAGGCGGTGCCGCTCAATTCCCAGCAGCGGTTCACCGCGCTCCAGTCGGGCGAAATCGATCTTCTTGCGCGCAATACCTCGGTAACAGAACAACGCGATACTGCGCTGGGCGCCATTCACGCCGGCATCAATTTCTACGACGGCCAGGGATTCCTGGTTCCCAAGGCGCTGGGCGTCAAAAGCGCCAAAGAGCTCGACGGCGCGACCATTTGCATGCAAACCGGCACCTCCAACGAAAACACCATGGCCGACTGGGCCCGCGCCAACCATATCCAGTACAAGCCGGTGGTCATCGAGCAGTTCAGCGAGGTGGTCAACGCCTTTGCCGCCGGCCGCTGCGACGTGTTCAGCACCGACGCCTCGGGCCTGGCCTCCATACGCATCTCCAGGCTGAAGAACCCCGACGACTACGTGGTGCTGCCCGAAATCATCTCCAAGGAGCCCCTGGGGCCTTTCGTGCGCCAGGGCGACGACGTGTGGCTCAATGTTGTGAAGTGGAGTCTGATGGCCATGATCGAGGCGGAAGAGCTGGGCGTGACTTCCCAGAACGTGGATCAACAGCTGAAAAGCCCCAGCCCCAGCGTGCGCCGCCTGCTGGGTGTGACGCCCGGCGCGGGCAAGAACCTGCACTTGGGCGAGAAATGGGCCTACGACATCATTCGCCAAGTGGGCAATTACGGCGAGAGCTTCGAGCGCAATGTCGGCATGGGCAGCCCGCTGAAGATACCCCGGGGCCTGAACGCGCTTTGGAACCAGGGCGGGCTGATGTACGCGCTGCCGGTGCGGTAGGCGTCAGGCCCTAGCGCCGCTGGAAGCGTCCGTCGGGCAGGCGCATGACGACCGAGTCCAATTCCAGTTCGAGCAGCTGGCTGTTCAGCAAGGGCCAGTCCAGGCCCGTGCGCGCCTGCAGGATATCGATGTGCACCGGGTCGTACCCCAGGGCCGCCAGCAGTTCGGCATGCTGCGTCCTGGCCCCGCCGTTGTCGGCCGCTGCGGGAGTTGCCGCGTGATCCTCCGGGTCGGCGCCGGCGCTGAAAAGATCCGCGGCGCCTTGGCTGCCCTGCAAGGCAGCCCCCCGGGTGTTTTCGCCGCCGGTCTTGCGCTGGACCGTCGTTTCGGGGCGGGCGTTTGCCGAGGATGGGCTTGACGGAAGCTGGCCGAGTTCTTCGTCGATGTCCTGGCCCGATTCGACCAGCTTGGCGCCCTGGCGGATCAGGGCGTGGCAGCCGCGCGATTGCGGGGAATGGATGGAGCCGGGAATGGCGAAAACCTCGCGGCCCATTTCGGCTGCCAGCCTTGCGGTAATGAGCGAGCCGCTGCGCTTGGCCGCTTCCACCACCAGCACGCCCTTGGCCAGGCCTGCCACGATGCGGTTGCGCTTGGGAAACTGGTAGGCAATGGAAGGCGTGCCCAGCGGGAACTCCGACACCAGGGCGCCTTCCGCCGCAATGCGATGGGCCAGCTCGAGGTTGGCGGCTGGGTAAATGAGGTCGATGCCGGTACCCAGCACGGCGATGGTGCCGCCCGCGTGCTGCCCCGCGGCAAGAGCACCCTTGTGCGCGGCAGCGTCGATGCCCAGGGCCAGCCCGCTGGCGATGCACCAGCCGCGCCCGGCCAGGTAGCGGGCGAAGGCGGCGGCGTTGTCCAGGCCGCCGGCCGTGGCGTTGCGCGCCCCCACGATGGCCAGTGCGGGACGGTTGAGCAGTTCGACCCGCCCGTTGACGTAAAGCGCCAGGGGCGGGTCGTGGATGTCGAGCAGCGCCTGCGGATAGCCCGGATCGGCCAGCGTGACGAGATGGTGGCCGGGTTCGCCCAGCCACTTCAGCGTGCGGGCGATGGTTTCCTCGATTTGCGGACTGGCCGGCCGCGACAATTGCCGGGCCAGGTCCTGCGGCAGGATCTTGGCCAGCGAGGCGGAAGGCAGGGCGTAGATATCTTGCGGCAGGCCGATGCCGGCCAGCAACAGCCGGGCCTGGGCGGGCCCGAGGCCGGGTTCCAGGGTCAGGCGTATCCAGGCGCTGAGTTCTTCGGAGGGCAGGGAGAAAGACATGGCCGAAGTGTGACACATCGGGGGAGGTTTGAGTGCGGCATGCGCGGCATAAAGTCACACCCCGCTTTGGGCGTTCTTGGGCAGGCCGCCGTGCTTGCCGCGCCTGTGCGCGAGTCGGCGGGATGGACGTGGCCGCGCCCCGCCGGGCGTGGCATCGGGATGCCGGCGCCAACGTGGCGATTAGCCCCGAGGCGCCCTTGTTATAATGGGGAAGACGTTTTCGTGGACTGAGTTCTAATGGCCTTGCTTCCCATCCTGCATTATCCCGACCCGCGCTTGCACAAAGTGGCCAAGCCGGTCGAGGTTGTCGACGATCGCATCCGCGAGCTGGTGCGCAATATGGCCGAAACCATGTATGCCGCGCCGGGCGTGGGGCTGGCCGCCACCCAGGTCGACGTGCACGAGCGTGTCGTGGTCATCGATGTCTCCGAAGAAAGCAACCAGTTGCTGGTGCTCATCAACCCCGAAATCACCTGGAAAAGCGACGAGCAGCAGGTGTACGAAGAGGGCTGCCTGTCGGTTCCGGGCGTCTACGACGAAGTCAAACGCGCCGCCCGCATCCACGTCAAGGCGCTGAACGAGAAGGGCGAAACCTTCGAATTCGATGCCGAGGGCCTGCTGGCGGTGTGCGTGCAGCACGAACTCGACCACCTGCTGGGCAAGGTGTTCGTCGAATACCTGTCGCCGCTCAAGCAAAATCGCATCAAGACCAAAATCCGCAAGCAAGAGCGCGAAGCCGCGCGCGCCTGACCCATGCGCATTGTCTTTGCCGGCACCCCCGAGTTCGCCAGCCTGGCTCTGCAGGCCATTCTTGCCGCGGGGTACGAGGTGCCGCTGGTGCTTACCCAACCCGACCGCCCTTCGGGGCGCGGCCTCAAGCTCACCCCCAGCGCTGTCAAGCAGGCCGCCGTTGCGGCGGGCATCGAGGTTATGCAGCCGCTCGGCCTGCGCCTGGACGGCAAGTATCCCGACGATGCCGCGCGGGCGCAAAAGGCGCTGCTGGATGCCGCGCCCGACCTCATGGTGGTCGCGGCCTACGGGCTGATCCTGCCCAAATGGGTGCTTGCGCTGCCTCGCCACGGCTGCTTCAACATCCATGCCAGCCTGCTGCCGCGCTGGCGCGGCGCGGCGCCCATACAGCGCGCCATCGAGGCCGGCGATGGCGAAACGGGCGTCACCATCATGCAGATGGACGAGGGCCTGGATACCGGCGACATGCTGTTGACGCGTACTGTGCCGATCGGCGCGCATACGGCGGCGAGTCTGCACGACGAGTTGGCCGGCGTAGGCGCGCAGGCGGTTCTGGAGGCCATTGCGCAATGCGAGCAGGGTGTGTTGACACCCCGCCCGCAGCCTGCCGAGGGTGTCACTTATGCGGCCAAGCTCGAAAAATCCGAAGCTCCGCTCGATTTTTCACAGCCGGCGGGTGTGCTGGCGCGCCGCATACGCGCGTTCAATCCCGTTCCGGGCGCCACCGCGCGTTTGCCCGGGCTGAACGATGCGGTCAAGGTATGGGCGGCCCAGGCGCTGGAGCAGCCTGCGGGCGGCGAGCCGGGCCAAGTGCTGGCGGCCGGTCCCGAGGGCATAGACCTGGCGACCGGCGACGGCGTGCTGCGTCTGCTGGAATTGCAGAAGGCGGGCGGAAAACGGCAAGCCGTTTCCGCCTTTGTGCAGGGCTGGCGCCCCGCCGTTTAGCTTTTTTAGTTCCAGCGGCCGTTTCGTCCGCCCAGGCCATAGGCGCCCGCGCCCAGCAGCAGAACCGCCAGCGCGCCGAACAAGTACATCCCTTGCAGTTCCAGGGCCCAGCCGCCCGACTTGCTCAATAGCCCCAATTGCCCGGTATGGGCCAGGCAAATGGCCACCACCATGTTGATGACGACCAGCAGTCCGCCGAGGCGGGCGTAGATGCCCAGGATGAGGAAGATGGGGGCGATGATTTCACCGACGTAAACCCCCCAGGCGAAAAAGGCCGGCATGCCGTGCGCGGCCAGCATGCCTTCGACGCCGCCGATGCCGAAGCGCAGCTTGGCCAGCCCGTGCAGCAGGATGAGAATGCCCAGGACAAGGCGCAGAACCAGTTTGCCCAAATCGTCGCAAGTGGAAGAAGACATGTGTTTTACTCCATGGCGCCGCGGCGCTCCAAGTTGATCAAGAGCCCGCATTATATCTATATGGCTTCTCCCGCCCCGTGGCCGCAACCGGGCAGCGCCCGGCCAGGCGGCATGGGTCTTCCCTCGGGAGTGGCTTAAATCGCCTCGCCGTACAGGTCGTATTCGTCGCTGTCGGTGACCCGGACCCGCACCATGTCGCCGGGCCGCAATTGGCGTTCGCTGCTCACGAACACATTGCCGTCGATCTCGGGCGCGTCGGCGCTGGAGCGGCCGATGGCGCCGTCTTCATCCAGTTCGTCGATGAGGACGTCGATTTCACGCCCCACCTTGCGCGCCAGGCGCTCGGTGGAAATGGCCTGCTGATGGGCCATGAAGCGATCCCAGCGGTCCTGCTTGATCTCGTCGGGCACGGCATCCGGCAGCTCGTTGGCCTTGGCGCCCGTGACCGGCGAATACTGGAAACAGCCCACGCGGTCGAGCTGGGCCTCGCTCATCCAGTCGAGCAGGTACTGGAATTCTTCTTCGGTTTCGCCGGGAAAGCCGACGATGAAGGTCGAACGCAGGGTGAGGTCGGGACAGATTTCGCGCCAGCGCTTGATGCGGGCCAGGGTCTTGTCTTCGAAGGCCGGGCGTTTCATGAGCTTGAGGATGCGCGGGCTGGCGTGCTGGAAGGGGATGTCCAGGTAGGGCAGGATCTTGCCCTCGGCCATCAGCGGGATGACGTCGTCGACGTGAGGATAAGGATATACATAGTGCAGCCGCGTCCAGACGCCGAATCCGGCCAGTGCTTCGCTGAGCTGGGTCATATGGGTCTTGATGGGGCGGCCGTTCCAGAAGCCGCTGCGGAACTTGACGTCGACGCCGTAGGCGCTGGTGTCTTGGGAGATGACCAGCAGTTCCTTGACGCCGGCGTTCACCAGGCGTTCGGCTTCGCCCATGACGTCGCCGATGGGCCGGCTGACCAGGTCGCCCCGCATCGAGGGAATGATACAGAAGCTGCAGCGGTGGTTGCAGCCTTCGGATATCTTCAGGTAGGCATAGTGGCGAGGCGTCAGCTTGATGCCCTGCGGAGGCACCAGGTCGACATAGGGGTCGTGCTGGGTGTTGGGCGGCGCCGCTTCGTGCACGGCGCGCACGACCTGCTCGTATTGCTGCGGGCCGGTCACGGCCAGGACGGCGGGGTGGACGTTGCGGATAGCGGATTCCTCCACGCCCATGCAGCCGGTGACGATGACGCGGCCGTTTTCCGCAATGGCTTCGCCGATGGCGTCCAGCGATTCGGCCTTGGCGCTGTCGATGAAGCCGCAGGTGTTCACGACCACCACGTCGGCGTCGTCGTAATCGGGCGTGATGGCATAGCCTTCGGTACGCAGTTGCGTCAGGATGCGCTCGGAATCAACCAGCGCCTTGGGACAGCCCAGGCTGACGAAACCGACTTTGGGGGAACTCATGGGGTAACCTCGTTAAGCCAGAAGGCTTGGTAAAGACTGAAATTTTAAAGGCTCGTGCGGGGGGCGCCGGCGGCGGGTGAATTGATGATAAAGTCCATGTAAAAAACGAGTAATCAAACAGGCCCGCTTCCGTGTCCGCAACTACATCCAAATCGCCCAGTTCGCCGTTGTCCGGCATTATGCTTGCCAGCGCGCGCAACGTGCAGGCGGTTCAGGAAGGGCGGTCGCTGTCGGAAAGCCTTGCCGCCACGCCGGCCGAACTGCGCGCGGCCACCCAGGCCATTACCTTCCATGTCATGCGCCATGCCGGCCTTGCGCACGAAATCAAGCAGGAACTGGTGGCGCGCACGCCGCCGAACCCATGGTTCGACGCCTTGATGCTGGTATCGCTGGCATTGCTGGAAACCGCCATGGACGCTGAGCGGCTGCAGCAGGCTGGCCAAACGGTGCCGCGCGAATGGCCTGTTTACGCTGTGCATACCGTGGTCGACCAGGCGGTTGCCGCGGCGGCCGGCCAGACGGCCATGCGCTCGTACAAGGGCTTGCTCAATGCCACGTTGCGCCGGTTCACGCGCGAACGAGACGCCATTTTAGCGCAAGCCCGTAAAAACCCCGAAGCACGCTGGAACCATCCCGACTGGTGGATCCGGCTGTTGCGCCGGGCGTATCCGAGCCAGTGGCAGGCGCTGCTCGAGGCGGCCAACCAGCCGGCTCCCATGATCTTGCGCGTCAACAG
>NZ_DATMGA010000056.1:0-23661 GCF_035555955.1 Eoetvoesiella sp.
CCGACAGGATGATGGGCAGCGCGGTAATGCTGGAAAACGCCGCCAGCCCGAACACCACGTCGGCGCCGATCGTGCCGTTCGCGGCTTCGCCCAGCAGGCGCACCAACAGCACGCTTAGCCACACCACCAGCAAGGTGGAGAACACCACACCGGCATGGCTGAGTATTTCGGAAACAACAGAGCGCTTGAATAGTGACATAAGAAAAAATGCGAGATAATCAACAGTATCTTATAGACACTCTCGGGAATTCGCATGGAATTTAGCACACAGACCACCGCTTCGCTGCATCAGATCAAGACGCCCGCCCTGGCGGTCGGCGTATTCGCCGACGCGGTGCTCAGCCCGGCGGCCGACATTATCGACCGGGCCAGCAACGGCGCCCTGAAAAGCGTGCTGAAAAGCGAATTCCAGGCCAAGCCCAACACCCATCTCGTACTCAGAAACCTGCAAGGCGTATCGGCCACGCGCATTATTTTAATCGGCCTGGGCAAACAGGAAGCTTATAGCGCCAAAATCCACGCCGGCGCCGAACAGGCCTTCGCCAACTACTGCGTCCAGGCGCGTCTGGCCGACGGCGTTTCCGCACTAGCCGCAATAGAATGCCCCGGCTCCAGCCTGCAACAGCGCGCGCAGGCTGCCGCCATTGCCGCCGGCCAGGCCGTTTACCGCTACGACGCCACGTTCGGCAAGCGCGACGCCGACGCGCAGCCCAAGCTCAAGAAAATCGTCCTGTCCGTGGCCCGCAACCAGGCAGCCGAAGCGCAGCGCGGGCTTGCCGCCGGCAACGCCATCGCCAACGGCATGAACCTTACCCGGCACCTGGGCGACCTGCCCGCCAACGTCTGCACTCCCGCCTATCTGGGCAATACCGCCAAGAAGCTGGCCAAGGAGTTCAAGAACCTGAAGGCCGAAGTGCTGAACGTCAAGCAAATCGAAGCGCTCAAGATGGGATCCTTCCTGTCCGTCGCGCGCGGCTCGTACGAGCCGCCCGCCTTCATCGTGCTGCGCTACACGCCGCCCGCCGCCAAGGCCAAGGCCGGCGCCAAGGCGAAAGCGCCCATCGTCCTGGTGGGCAAAGGCATCACCTTCGATGCCGGCGGCATTTCACTCAAGCCGGCCAGCGGCATGGACGAAATGAAATACGATATGTGCGGTGCCGCCAGCGTGCTGGGCACGCTGCGCGCCGTCGCCGAACTGGAAATCGGCCAGGAAGTCATCGGCCTGATCCCCACCTGCGAAAACCTGCCCAGCGGGCGGGCCAACAAGCCGGGCGACGTGGTAACCAGCATGTCGGGCCAGACCATCGAAATCCTCAACACCGACGCCGAGGGCCGCCTGATCCTGTGCGACGCCCTGACCTACGCCGAACGCTTCAAGCCGGCGGCCGTCATCGACATCGCCACCCTTACCGGCGCTTGCATCGTGGCCCTGGGGCACGTCAACACAGGCCTGTTCTCGACCGACGACGCCCTGGCCGAAAGCCTGTTGCAGGCCGGCAAGGACGCCAACGACACTGCCTGGCGCCTGCCCCTGGAAGATGCCTACCAGGAACAGCTGCGCTCCAACTTCGCCGACATGGCCAATATCGGGGGCCAGCCCGCGGGTTCAGTTACCGCCGCCTGCTTCCTGTCCCGCTTCACCGGCAAATACCGCTGGGCCCACCTGGACATCGCCGGCACAGCATGGCGCAGCGGCAAGGACAAGGGCGCGTCGGGCCGGCCCGTGCCGCTTCTGGTGCAATACCTGCTCAACCAGGCATGAGCCGGCATTGCCGCCCGCAACGGCCGGCAGGCTCCCGACCTGGCGGGCGAGCCTGATGGCGCGCGTCGACTTCGCGTTCGGCGCGCCCGACCGCCTGCTTACGGCTTGCGAGGTCGTGGCCAAGCACTACCTCGCAAACCACCCTGTGGTGGTCTATAGCCAAAACGCCAGGCTGCTCGAACGGTTCGACCAGTTGCTCTGGAAGTTCGAACCCACGGCTTTCGTCCCCCACACCTATGCCGACGACCCTTTGGCGGCGCAGACGCCGGTGCTGCTGACAAGCGCCGCGCCCCAGCCGTCGATGGTGTCGGGCGACGATGCCGCCTGGCTGCTTAACCTGGACGAGCAATGCCCCGCCACCGCCGGACAGTTCGAACGCATACTCGAAATCGTCCCGCTCGACGACGACGAAGTCCGGGCGGCGCGGCAGCGCTGGAAGCACTACAAGGCCGAAGGGCATACCCTGCACGCCCACAATCTTTCGGAATCCAACTAGGGCCTGTTAACCCATATTTAGGAGTCGGGAAGCCACGGCCCATGCCGCTGCTCAATTTATTAAAAATAACTATAAATTATTAAAATAAAATAATTTGTTTGATAAGTATGGGCCGTGTTTAACTAATCCGCATCAACGCAGACGCTTTTGCCCACATTGGCATTCCACGCAAGGATCACCATGGCACTGTGCTCTACCGTTTTCACCTCGAGGCCGGCCCCACCCCCTTCGGCCTGGAACCCTTCTCTCCCCCACGCTTCCGTAATCCGGGCCGTCCCCGATGCTGTCGGCATATGCTCGAGAAACGGCCGGCTGCACTCTGGGGGATAAGCCGATCCGCGCAGTTCCTTCAAAAACGACCTTCAGAGGCATTGCACAATGCCCTTGGCAATAGAGGAGACATCCATGGAAGATCAAAAAGCCGTCGACGAAGTCAACTCCTGTCCCCCCATAGGCCGCACCGCGACCCTGGGCCTGCAGCACGTTCTCGTCATGTACGCGGGCGCCGTCACCGTGCCGCTCATCGTAGGCGGCGCACTCAAGCTTTCCCCCGAGCACCTCGCCGTCTTGATCAACGCCGATTTGCTTTGCTGCGGCCTGGTATCGCTGCTGCAAGCCCTGGGCATCGGCAGATGGATCGGCATCAGGCTGCCCGTCATGATGGGCGTCTCATATGCAGGCATCGCGCCCATGATCGCCATCGGCCTGAACCCTGAAATGGGCCTGACCGGGCTCTACGGTTCCATCATCGCGGCCGGGCTCATATGCTTTCTTCTCATGCCCCTGATCATCAGGGCATTGCCGCTGTTCCCGCCCCTGGTCACCGGCACTACCCTGTTGTCGCTGGGCACGGGCCTGCTGGGCGTAGCCATAGCTTGGGCCGGCGGGGGCTACAATGCGCCCGATTTCGGCAATCCGTTCTATATCAGCATCGCCGCCCTCGTACTGATCGTGACGCTGCTGGTGGCCCGATTCGCACGCGGCTTCTTCAGCAGCCTGGCTGTATTGGCGGGCATAGCGGCCGGAATGCTGGTTGCCATCCTGTTCGGCAAGGTCAGCCTGAGCGGCATCGACACTGTGCCCATGGTGGAAATGGTCCGGCCCTTCCAGTTCGGCATGCCCACCTTCGACCCTGTCGCCATATTCACCATGACCCTCGTCGTACTGATCACCATGGTCGAATCCATCGGACTGTTTTTCTCGCTGGGAGAAATCCTGAACCACAAGATCACGCGCGAAGAATTTACCCGAGGGCTTCGCGCCGACGCGCTGGGCGCGACGATCGGCGGCATTTTCAATGCCTTTCCCTATACCTCCTATGCCCAGAACATCGGCCTGGTCGGCATTACGGGAGTGCGCAGCCGCTACGTGTGCGCGGCAGGCGGCGTCATACTTATTCTACTGGGCCTGCTGCCCAAGCTCGCCCATATTATCGCCACCATCCCCCAATATGTGCTGGGCGGCGCGGCGATCGCCATGTTCGGCATGGTGGCCGCTTCGGGTGTACGCATTCTGCAGGGCGTGGACTTTCGGCACAATCGCCACAATACGCTCATTATGGCCATCAGCCTGGGGATAGGCATGATTCCAACCATGTCGCCCAATTTCTTCTCGGCATTCCCATCCTATCTGTCACCGTTCCTGCAAAGCGGCGTATTGCTGACCGTCGTCACCGCGGTCGTGCTCAATGTCATCTTCAACGGCGTACACCAAGGGCTGGAGAATCTTCCCAGCGAACCTCCCGTAGCCGAAGCCGTGCGCACTCTGCCTCCGGCCGGCCAGACTCCATAGGCGCTTCGGGGCCCGATCTCGACGGAAAACCATATGTCCGACACTTGCGATATCTTGTTCACGCGCGGCACCGTCGTTACTATGGACGATGAACGGCGCATCCTCCAGGACGCTGCTGTCGCCGTGCTCGGCAACCGAATCGCCGCCGTAGGCCCGACCGAGGAACTGGCCCATTGGCGCGCCGCGCGAGTCATCGACTGCCGCGGCCACGCCATCATTCCGGGCCTGATAGACAGCCACAACCATCTCTTCCAGGTCGCCGGACGCGGCCTGGGGGACGGCATGGCGCTCTGGCAGTGGCTGGGCGAATTCATGCTGCCGCTGGCCGCCAACATTTCTTCGGCCGAAGCCGTCGCCGCCGTGCGCGCCGGCGCCATGGAGGCGTTGAGCTGCGGCACAACCACCATCATCGACAACCATTACGCACCGGCCGACACTGCCACGACCCTGGCTGTCGCAGCGGCCCTGCGCGACATGGGGCTGCGCGGCGCCGTCGCCCGCGGCATGTTCGGTCCATTTACCGACGTCGCCCGCGACAACGGGCTCGACGCGGCCTTGTTCCTCCACGATACCGCCGACGAAATCGCCTCGATGCGCGAATGCCTCGAGCACTGGCGCGATGATCGGATCGCCATCTGGCCCTCCCCCATCAACATCATCTATAACGATCAGGAGCTGGTGCGCCAGTCGGTCGCGCTGGCAGCCGAGTTCGGGGTCAAATGGCAAACGCACTGCTCCGAGGCCCGCGTCGATCCTGAAATCTACGAGCGCGCCTATGGAGCGCGCCCGTTCGCCTGGATGGAACGCGAAGGCCTGCTGGATCAGAACGCCACCTTCGCCCATGCAATCTGGCTGGACGACGCAGAAGTGGAAATCGCAGGCCGGCGGCGCTGCGGCATCGCCCATAACCCTATGTCCAACGAATACCTCGCTTCGGGCGCCATGCGGCTCAAGGATTTGCGCACCGCCGGCGCAACGATAGGAATCGGTGCGGACGGAGCAGCCGGCCACTGTATGGATCTGTTCCAGATCATGAAACAAGTCATCTATGTGCAGCGCCTGGCACTGCTGGACCCCATCGCCAGCAATGCCTGGGACGCGTTCGAACTGGCTACGCGCGAAGGCGCCCGGCTGGCAGGCGTGGACGCCGGCCAGCTTGCCGTGGGGAAATTGGCCGACATCGCCGTCGTATCCTTGGACACGCCAGCTCAGGTTCCCTGTTTCGACCTTATCTGCAACTTGGTTTATTCCGGCTCGGGCCGGGACGTGACTCACACCATGGTAGACGGCAGGATCGTATACGAAAACCAGCGCCTGCAATGCGTGGACGGCGACGAAATCAAGCAACAGGCCCTCGATGCCTGCCGACAGCTCATAAGGCGCCTGAAGATTCCGGTGCGTGGAGATGGTGGACCACAGGCAAGCACTACTTGATTGTTCAGTTATTTGTAAGTTAATCTGCAAATACCTAAACTTTTTGCGAGTTTCGCACTCCAACCAAAGTATGGCCGGCATGGCTGCATCACGCATTTCAAAGCGAGCCGGGCTCAAAGTGCTATATTGAGCCAGATGTGCGCCTTTCGGCCTGCAACAACCTCGTCTATCGACACTAAAGGATCCAACATGAGCGACTTTCGTCAACCTTCCCTTCCTGGCCAAGAAGCGTACGCCGGCGGAGACGTTGTACGTAACCGCGTTCTGCGCAATACCTACTGGCTGCTGGCCCTGTCCATGATCCCCACCGTGCTGGGAGCCCTGGTCGGCTTGCACACCGGCATCAACAACGCCATGGCGACCAGCCCGGGAACCAGCGCCATCATCTTCCTCATCGGCGCCTTCGGCCTCATGTTCCTCATCGAGCGCAACAAGAACAGCTCGCTGGGCGTGGCCCTGCTGCTGGCCTTTACCTTCTTCATGGGCATCATGCTGTCACGCCTGCTGGGCCATGTAATGGGCTTTGCCAACGGCACCCAGCTCATCATGCTGGCATTTGGCGGCACGGCGGTGGTGTTCGGCGCCATGGCTTCGGTGGCCAGCACCACCAAGCGCGATTTCTCGCACTGGCAAAAATTTCTGTTCATCGGCGTCGTCATCCTGATCGTCGCCTCGCTGGCCAATATCTTCCTGCAGCTGCCGGCGCTGGTACT
This sequence comes from Eoetvoesiella sp., assembly GCF_035555955.1. Taxonomy (NCBI): domain Bacteria; kingdom Pseudomonadati; phylum Pseudomonadota; class Betaproteobacteria; order Burkholderiales; family Alcaligenaceae; genus Eoetvoesiella; species Eoetvoesiella sp. Next base: position 6,197 of record NZ_DATMGA010000056.1, read on the forward strand.
GACCGTATCCGTCATGGCCATCGTCATTTTCTCGGCCTTCCTGCTGGTCGACCTGCAGCGCGTCATCCGGGGCGGCGAAACCAATTACGTTTCCGCCACGCTGGCCATTTATCTGGACGTCTACAATATTTTCGCCAACCTGCTCATGCTGCTGGGCATCTTCGGCGGCGACCGGCGCTAAAAAAGCTGCCGCTACGCGTTCATAAAGCCCCCCTCCGGGGGCTTTTCCTTATGGTGGGACAGGCTGCGCGTCCAGCACGCGATTGAAGCGGAACAGGCGTTCGCGGCGCAGCACGCTGTCCAGAGCCTCGGCCTCGCGTCCCGCCTGGAGGGCGTCGTCGGCGATCAGGGTGCACTGGCTGCGCACCAGCTCGGGGGCGGACTCCCAGCAGCGCAGCAGCAACTGGTCGGGATCGAACAACTGCAGGCCGCGCTGACGCAATTCGGAACGGTTGAAATCGCGGGTATTGCGCGTCACGACCGCCACCGCACGGCCGGGGTGGCGCGCCTGGGCCGCCAGGGCGGCGGCAATGACATGCCAGTCTTTGGGATCGCTGCGTTTGAGCCCCTCTTTGAAGGCGGCGATATCGCCCTGATCCGCCATGGGAAACGCGGCCTGCAGCGCCTCCCATTGCACTTCCAGATCGGCAATGGGCACGCCCCACACCCGCGAGGCATTGCGCCGCCACTCATCGCCGATGACCGGGCTCCAGGCCGGCTGGAAGCAGCCGTGCCCGGCCAGCCTCAGCAGCAGGCGCCGCAGCACGTTGGAAATCAGCACGCAGGTGTCGATGACCAGGATATCGGGCAGGCCGCTCAAAATCGCTGCAGCTCCATCAGCACCTTGCGAGTGCGCAAGGGCCGCCCTGCCAGCAACTCGTCCAGGCGCTCGCGCAGGGAACGGCGCAATTCGGGCTCGCCTTGCGCATCGTCGAAGTCGGGCGCGGTCTCATCCACGCCATAGCCGGTTTCGTTCAGCAGTATCCACTCGAAGCGGCGCAAGGAGCCGGCCGCCTTCGAGCCCTGGGCCAGTTGCAGCAAAGCGGCATCGTAGGCGTCGAACAGCACGGGATGGGGGTCTTCGCGCGGCAGCAGGCGCAGCAGAAGCTCGTTCATGTACCAGGCCGACATATGGGCGCGGCCCCCCAGGGTATGGATGCCCAGGGATTCGGCGCGCACGAGGGTCTTGATTTCGCCGGCGCCGCTCCAGGAAAGCGCTAGGGGCTGGAACGCGCTGAGAACCGGGCGCAGCGCGGAATACGGGCGCTTGGCGCCCTTGGCCACCAGCGAGACATTGCCGTGCTCGCCGGTAAACACGTGGACGATCAGCGAGGTTTCACGCCAGGGTGAAGCGTGCAGCAGATACCCGCGGGCATCCTGGACACGATTCGCGCGTCTACTCATACCCGAGTTCGCGCAACGCCCCTTCGCGGTCCGACCAGCCTTTGCGCACCTTGATGTAGACGTCGAGAAAAACCGGCTTGTCGAGCAGCTTTTCCATGTCCTGGCGCGCTTCCGAGGCGATGCGCTTCATGTGCGCGCCGCCCGTTCCCAACAGGATGGGCCGGTGGCTTTCGCGCTCGACGACGATGCAGGCCGCAACGCGGGCCCCGCTGTCGGTTTCTTCCCATTGTTCGATGACGACGGTGCAGCCGTAGGGCAGCTCGTCGCCCACCAGGCGGAATATCTTTTCGCGCACCAGCTCGGCGGCGATGAAACGCACGGAACGGTCGGTAAGCGCCTCGGTGTCGAACATGGGTTCGCCCACAGGCAGACGCGATGCGATCTCGGAAAGCAGGTTCTCGAGCTGGATGCCGCGCGAGGCGCTGACCGGCACGACCGCCGCGTAGGGGTGCTGGGCCATGATTTTGCTGACATAGGAGAACATGGCGTTCTTGTCCTTCAGCGCGTCGACCTTGTTGACGACCAGAATGGTGTTGTCGCCCTTGGGCAGCAGCGGCAGGAGCTGGGCGTCGCCGGCGGACCATTTGCCTGCCTCCACCACGTGCAGCACGACGTCCACGTCGGCCAGCGCCTGGGTTACCACGCGGTTCATCATGCGGTTCATGGCGCCGCCATGCCGCGTCTGGAAACCGGGGGTGTCGACGAACACGAACTGCTCATGCTCGCGGGTCAGCACGCCGTGGATGCGATGGCGGGTGGTTTGCGCCTTGCGCGAAACAATGGAGATCTTGCTGCCGATGAGCGTATTGGCCAATGTGGACTTGCCGACATTGGGACGGCCGACGATGGCAACGAAACCGCAACGGAATTCCTGACTCATTTGCGCTCCTGGGGAACCCCCACGGGCAAGGACAGCTGCGTGGACTTGCGCGCGCGCGGCCGGGAACCCGAGCTCTTGGCCGGAGCTTGCGCCTGGATGGCGGCGATGGCCTGCGTGGCCGCCAACTGCTCGGCGGCGCGGCGGCTGGAGCCGGCGGCGCCGACCTTGATGTCGAGCTTGGGAATGGCGCACTCGACTTCGAACATTTGATTGTGGGCGGCGCCATGCGTGGCCACCACGGTATACAAAGGCAGGTCGAGCTTGTTGCCCTGCAAGAGCTCCTGCAGCAGGGTCTTGGGGTCTTTGCCTAGGGTCTTGGGGTCGATGTTCTGCAATATGGGTGCGTACAGGCGGGAAATGACTTTTTGCGCCGCATCGAAGCCCGAATCCAGGAACACTGCGCCGAAAATGGCCTCGACGGTATCGGCAAGTATGGACGGACGGCGGAATCCGCCGCTTTTCAGTTCGCCTTCGCCCAGGCGCAAGTACTGTGACAAATCGAGCTTTTGCGCGATTTCGGCCAGGGACGACTGCTTGACCAGATTGGCGCGCGACCGCGACAGGTCGCCTTCGTCGATCTTGGGAAAACGCTTGAACAGCAAGGCCGCCACCACAAAATTAAGCACCGAGTCGCCCAGGAATTCGAGGCGCTCGTTGTGGTGCGAACTATGGCTGCGATGCGTAAGTGCCTGTTCCAGCAGGGCTTTGTCGCCGAACTGGTAGTCGATAGCCGTTTCGAGAGTCGCAATATTGACCATTAGTGGAACCGGCCTATACGGCTGGGCTCGCTAAAATTCATCCAGATGAAGAATGCCCGCCCGACTATGTTCTGTTCCGGCACAAAGCCCCAATACCGGCTGTCGAGACTGTTGTCGCGGTTGTCGCCCATCATGAAATAATGCCCGGGCGGCACCGTGCAGCGCACGCCGTTGCCCAGGTATTCGCAATTGTTTCGATAAGGATAGTCCGAAATAGGCATAAAGTCTTGCCGGGCCTGCTTATTGAGCAGAATATCGTGCTTCACCGTGCCCAGTTGCTCGGAATAGCGTCCGACGTAGGCGGACCGGTCCGGCTCGAAATAGTCGCCGTCGCGCGTGTGCTGGATTTCCTGTCCGTTGATATACAAGGTTTTATTCTGGTAGAGCACGACATCGCCCGGCACGCCCACCACCCGTTTTATATAGTCCACGCTGGGATCGACCGGATAGCGGAACACCAGGACGTCGCCGCGCTTGGGTTCGCCGATGGGAAGCACTTTTTTGTCGATGATGGGCAGGCGCAGGCCGTATTCGAACTTGTTGACGAGAATCAGGTCGCCGTTTTCCAGGGTGGGCAACATGGACCCCGAAGGGATGCGGAACGGTTCGACCACGAACGAGCGCAAGACGAAGACGAATAGAATCACCGGAAAAAAGCTGACACAGTATTCGATCCACCAGGGCACGCGATGCGCTTCGTCGTAGGCCTGCTGGCGCAGCCGCGCCGCCTCGAAGGTGCCGACCCCCGTTGGGTTGGCATCGAATATCGCCATGGCCGCGGCACCCCGCTGGCGCCGCCGGGAGCGCAAATACGCCAGATCCAGAAGCCAGACGGCTCCCGTCACCACCAGCAACACGAACAAAATCAGCGCAAAGTCCCAGCTCATATACGGCACACCTTTTTTTGAATTACTTGTCTTCCACCTGCAAAACAGCCAGAAACGCCTCTTGGGGAATTTCGACGTTGCCCACCTGCTTCATGCGCTTCTTGCCGGCTTTTTGTTTTTCCAGCAGTTTTTTCTTGCGGCTGATATCGCCCCCGTAGCACTTGGCCAGCACGTTCTTGCGCAGGGCCTTGACGCTTTCGCGGGCGATGATGTCGGCGCCGATGGCGGCCTGGATGGCGATATCGAACATCTGGCGCGGAATCAGGCCACGCATCTTGGTCACCACCGCCCGGCCCCGGAAGCGCGCGCTGCTGCGGTGCACCATCATGGCCAGGGCATCGACGCGGTCGCCGTTGATCAGCAAGTCGACCTTGACAACGTCGGAGGCCTGATACTCTTTGAACTCGTAATCCATGGACGCGTAGCCGCGCGACACCGACTTGAGCTTGTCGAAGAAGTCGAGCACGATCTCGGCCAGCGGCATTTCGTAGGTAAGATGCACCTGGCGGCCATGGTAGGCCATGTTGATCTGCACACCGCGCTTGGACATGCACAAAGTCATGACGGCGCCCACGTATTCCTGCGGCATGAACAAGGTGACCGTCACGATGGGCTCGCGGATTTCCGCGATGCTGCCGACGTCGGGCATGCGCGAGGGGCTTTCTATCATGCTGACCGTGCCGTCGCGCTGCACGACCTCGTACACGACGGACGGCGCCGTCGTGATGATGTCCATGTCGAATTCGCGCTCCAGCCTTTCCTGCACGATCTCCATGTGCAGCAGGCCCAGGAAGCCGCAGCGAAAGCCAAAGCCCAGCGCCTGGGAAACCTCGGGCTCGAACATGAGCGAGGAATCGTTGAGCTTGAGTTTTTCGAGCGAATCGCGCAATTGGTCGTATTCGCTGCTTTCCACCGGATACAGCCCGGCAAACACCTGCGGCTTGACCTCTTTGAAGCCCGCCAGCGGCTCGGAGGCCGGCCTGGCGGCCAGGGTGACGGTATCGCCCACCTTGGCGTGTTCCAGTTCTTTGATGCCGGCGATGACGAAGCCCACTTCGCCGGCGGACAACTGGCTGCGCGGCTCGGACTTGGGCGTGAAAACGCCGATCTGCTCGCACAGGTGGTTGGCGCCGCTGGCCATGAGCAGGATTTTGTCTTTGGGCCGCAGCACGCCGTTGACGATGCGCACCAGCATGACGACACCCACATAGTTGTCGAACCAGGAGTCGATAATGAGCGCCTGCAGCGGTTTTTGCGAGTCGCCCTTTGGAGGCGGCACCTTGGCCACGACAGCCTCCAGGATGTCGTCGATGCCCACGCCCGTCTTGGCGCTGGCCAGGATGGCGTCGGAGGCGTCCAGCCCGATGACGTCCTCGATTTCCTTGCGCGCGCCCTCGGGGTCGGCCGACGGCAGATCCATTTTATTGAGGACGGAAATGACCTCGACGCCCAGCTCGATGGCGGTATAGCAGTTGGCGACGGTCTGGGCTTCGACCCCCTGCGTGGCATCCACGACCAGCAGGGCACCCTCGCAGGCCGACAAGGAACGGCTGACTTCGTATGAAAAGTCCACGTGGCCCGGGGTGTCGATGAGGTTCAGCGCATAGACCTTGCCGTCTTTGGCCTTGTAGCTCAGGGAGGCTGTCTGTGCCTTGATGGTAATACCGCGCTCGCGCTCGATATCCATGGAATCAAGCACTTGGGAAGACATTTCCCGGTCGGCCAGGCCACCGCAACGCTGAATCAGACGATCGGCAAGCGTGGACTTGCCATGATCGATGTGGGCAATAATGGAGAAGTTGCGGATATGATCCATACACCAATACGAGGAAGCCCGGGGCCGCGCCCAGGGCAATGTTAGAAGGCACAAGCAAAGAGGAGCGCACAGAGCGCTCCTCTTGCCTTTAATGCAGCATTTTAGCCGTTTCTGAGGATTATTTTCCGGGTGTTACGGGAACCCATTGGGTTTGACCGTCGCGCAGCACCAGCAAGGCCGCCGCCTGCTTCTTGGGCAGCTCGGAAACCAGCTTGGCGAACTGCTTGGGATCGGTAACGTCCTTGTTGTTCACGACCAGGATGACGTCGCCCGGCAGCAGGCCCGCCGTGGCGGCCGGGTCGTCGGCCTCGGTCACCAGCACGCCGCCCTTGAAATTGCCCTTGCTGCGGGTGGCTTCCGGAACCTCGGTCACCTTCAGGCCCAGCGCATCGGCCGCCGTCGCCTTGGGTGTGGCTGGCTCGGAGCCCGCTGCGGCCGTTTCGGCGGCGGTCATTTCACCGACCTTGAGCTTGAGCGTCACGGTCTTGCCACGGCGCCAGACCTCCATGGTTGCATGGGTGCCGGGCTTGGTCGCCCCCACGACGCGGGGCAGATCGGTCCAGTGCTTGATGTCGGTGCCGTTGAACTTGGTGATGACGTCGCCGGGCTGCACGCCGGCGTCCCTGGCCGGGCCGTCCGATGCCACGTTGCTGACCATGGCGCCCTGAGCCTTGCTCAGGCCGATGGCCTTGGCCACGTCGTCGGAAACCGGTCCGATCTGGACGCCGATGCGGCCGCGGGTAACCTTGCCGTGCTCTTTGAGCTGGGCAACGACGCGCATGACTTCGTCAATGGGGATGGACAGCGAAATGCCCATGAAACCGCCGCTTTGCGAGATGATCTGCGAATTGATGCCCACGACCTGGCCGGCCAGATTGATGAGCGGGCCGCCCGAATTGCCGGGATTGACGGCGACATCGGTTTGAATGAACGGCAGGTAGTCGCCGGTATCGCGGTTGATGGCGCTGACGATGCCCGCCGTTACCGTGGAATCGAGGCCGAAGGGCGAACCGATGGCCAGCACCCACTGCCCTTTCTTGAGCGTGTTGGAATCGCCGATGGGCAGAGGCGTAAGGCCCTTGGCGTCGATCTTGATGAGCGCCACGTCGGTGCGCGGATCGGTGCCGATGATCTTGGCCTTGTGCTCTTTGCCGTCGGTCATGGTGACGAAGATACCGTTGGAACCCGCCACGACATGGTTATTGGTAAGAATGTAACCGTCTTCGGAAATAATGAAGCCCGAACCGACACCGCGCGGCACGGTGCGTTCTTTTTCCTTGGGGCCGGGATTGGGAACACTGCGCTGGCGCTGGCCCGGCGCGGCGCCGGGCGGCACGAAATCTGGGCCGAAGAACCAGCGGAACATGTCATAGGGGTCGGTGCCCGGCCCGCCCATTCCGGGAGAGCGCACGGACACGGACTCGGTGGTGCGGATATTGACCACCGAGCCTTCCGTCTTGGCAACCACCGAAGTGAAATCGGGCAGCGCCAGTACCGGCACGGGAGCGGCCGAGGGCGCCGGCTGGGCCTGCACTGCCGCCGCGCCTGCCAGCGCGGCCATCGCCAGCACAAGGCACGCCGTCGCGGATCCCAGAATTAGCTTGATTTTTCGATCTGTTCTGCAGGACAAAGACATCGTGAAACTCCTTCAACAAAATCATTTATTGTTTTGCGGCCAACGGAACGTACTCGGTATGCTCCACGAGCTCGCGCAGGGCCTGGCCCGGCATTTCGCCAATGGCCGTCACCCAGTAATCGCCGATGCGGGAACCGAAAATGTTCATGGCGCCGTTATGGGCAAGCCCTTTGTGGGGGGCTTGTTCATCACGTCCGGCGGCGGTTTCGATAAACACCGATACTGCGGCCAGGCCATCGGAGTACACCAATTGCTTCACCGATTTGCCCGACTTCAGGGGGCGCGAAACCTGGGTAAGGAGTTCGAACCCCGGGGGTGCGGAAACCCGCCAGCCCAACTTTGCGACATCGACGGGCTCGGTGGAGCTCGTAACCACTTTCCAGCCCTGTGTGTTCCAGGGTGACGCCAGTTGGTCGACATGTACCTGATCGCGCAGCTTCAGCATGGAAAAAGCAACCTGGTCCACGACTTCACCGCGTCGGTTTAAGGTTTGTGTCTTGAGCAGCAAATTGGTTCCCGGCTCGATGCACAATTTATAGCCGTAGCGATATGCATCCTTGGGCACGATGTCGTAAACCGTGCACATATGCCCGGCAATGCGATTCGACCCACGGTGCTGCCTGAGGTCGTAATGGTCATCCAGTTTCTTGGCATCGCCCAACAGCAGCCCCGGAAAGCGATCGGCCCGGCTGGGCTCGATGATGACGGTTTTCTTTTCGGGGATCAGGCACTGGACGGAATCGTTCTGACGCAGATATTCGCGCGGCATGCCGTCGAGGATCTCGAGCCGCTCGCGCTCGCCGGTGCCGTCGACGACGTGGGTGAGTCGCGCCGACTGCATGCTGGCGCCCTGCTGGTAGGTAAGCACGCCGGCATAGTCGAGCTGGCGCGCCGCGGCCTGAACCTTAAGCAGTACGGAGGAAGGATTGAGCGCCGGCGCATCGGCGGCATGCCCTACCCGGATCGACAGACACGACCACAAGGCCAGAATACCCATGCCCAGGTAAAACGGCGCCGGCCGGGTCCGCCAGGAAGGAGTAGCGTGTACGCCGGCCGGCATTACCTGGAAGCCCCGGCGTCGAAGGAAACCTGGCGCACAGGCTCCACTCCTGCGAACTGCCGGTGCGCGTCGACATAATCGCGCAGTCCTGCGTCGTCGGACGCCGAAGCCATGATTTGAACCTGGCTGCCTGCCGGCTGTTCGCCGGAGGAGAAATACGGCATGGCCACCCACACCACCGTGACGACGGCCGCGGCGACGGCAATGCCGGACAACCCCATGCGTACGATGGAAGACTTGTGCCGATGCGGCGCGAGAATGGTGGGCTCGGCGTCGATGGCCTTGGACACCCGCGCATAGAACAGCTCGGAGGGCTTGAACGCCAGGTCCTCGCTACGCAGCGTATCGCCGATAAGGTGATAGGTATCCCATACCTGGCGGCCATAGGGTGAATCCAGGTCTTCAGTGCGAATCTCGCCCTCGCCGTCCAGCCATTCCGAAACGATGCTTTCCCAGGAAAGGGCTTCTTCGTCGACAGATTTAACCACAACTTGCATTGTGAACTCCTTACCACCGATGCTCGGCATTGGTGTCCAAAACAGGGCGCAGCTGCGCCGCAATCGCCTCGCGCGCCCGAAAAATGCGCGAACGCACCGTGCCTATGGGGCAATTCATGGTTTGAGCTATGTCTTCGTAGCTCATTCCTTCGATTTCGCGCAGCACAATGGCTGTGCGCAGGTCTTCGGGCAGGGCGCCAATGGCCTGGTTGACCGTTTCGACGATTTCGCGGCTGGCCGCCACCGACTCCGGCGTACTTATATCGGTTAGGTTGTCAATTTGATTAAAAGTTTCACCGTCCTGGGTCTCAATTACATTTGGCGAACTGGGACGGCGTGAGTTGCTCGCCTGCCAGTTGCGCGCGGTATTGATGGCAATACGGTAAAGCCAGGTATAAAACGCGCTGTCGCCGCGAAACTGGCCGATGGCCCGATAGGCCTTGATGAAGGCCTCTTGCGCCACATCCTCGACCTCGCCCGGGTCGCGGATCATGCGGGACAGCAAACGCATGATTTTTCGTTGGTATTTGAGAACCAGAAGGTCGAACGCGCGCTTGTCGCCCTTTTGCACCCGGGCGACCAGTTCGGCGTCGATGTCGCGTTCGCTCACGCCGCCCCCCTATGCGCGGCCGCAACCGTCCCGCCGGCCGCCAGCACGCACAGACGGCGCCAGGCCGGCGCGGGTGTGCCGGCGCGCCAGACGGTAAGCTCGGGCCCCGCGCAGCCCGTGCCGGCTTCGGTAAATCGCAGCGTCACCCACCCCATGCCTTGCCAGGCCCGGGCCAGCGACAGCCGCAGGAACGATTCGCCCATGGACAATCCCCACTCGCCTTTATCATTGATGGTCAGCACCCCTGCCGGGCACGCCAGGCCCCATTGAGGGTGAAACCTGAAGCGCCATAAAAAGTACAAGGCGACAGGCATAGTGTATAGGGAAACATAGGCCAGGCTGAACAGGGCCGCCAGGGCAAGCGCCCAGGCAAACAGGCCCATCCGGCGCGGACGCCGGATGGGCCATTGATTCGCGCGGCTCATGCCGGAATCCGGGTTCAAAGCCGCCTTACGACCATGGAGCCGTTGGTGCCGCCAAACCCGAAGGAGTTCGACAGGGCGACGTCGATCTTCATGTCACGCGCCTGGTTGGCGCAGTAATCGAGATCGCACTCGGGATCCTGATTGAAGATGTTGATGGTGGGAGGCGAAACCTGCTTGTACACCGCCAGCGTGGTGAAGACCGCCTCGATGCCGCCTGCGGCTCCCAGCAGATGCCCGGTCATGGACTTGGTGGAATTGACGACCAGTTTTTTCGCATGGTCGCCGAAGGCCAGCTTGAGCGCCTCGGTTTCGTTTTTGTCGCCCAGGGGCGTGGACGTGCCATGCGCGTTGACGTAATTCACTTCGTCGCCGTTGATGCCGCCGTTGCGCAGCGCGTTGACGATGCCGCGGCGCGGGCCATCGCGATCGGGCGACGTGATGTGATGGGCGTCGGAGCTCATGCCATAGCCCGAGAACTCGCCATAGATGCGCGCGCCGCGCTTGCGGGCGTGTTCGTACTCTTCGAGCACCAGCACGCCGGCGCCCTCGCCCAGCACGAAGCCATCGCGATCGACATCCCAGGGGCGCGACGCCGTTTCGGGATCGTCGTTGCGCGTGGACAAGGCGCGCATGGCGGCAAAGCCGCCGATGCCCAGGGGCGACACCGTGGATTCGGCCCCGCCGGCGACCATGACGTCGGCGTCGCCGTACTCGATGAGGCGGGCCGCATCGCCGATGGAGTGCAAGCCCGTGGTGCAGGCGGACACCACGGCATAGCTGGGCCCCTTGAAGCCAAGCGCAATGGACAGTTGGCCGGAAATAAGATTGATGAGCGAGGCCGGCACGAAGAACGGCGAGATCCGGCGCGGCCCGCGCTCGAGGTACTCGACCTGGGTTTCTTCGATGCGGGGCAGCCCGCCGATGCCCGAGCCGACGATGACGCCGATACGCTCGGCGTTGGCCTCGGTGACTTCCAGCCCGGCATCCCGCCAGGCCTGCATGCCGGCCGCCATGCCGTAATGGATGAAGGTGTCCATTTGCTTGGCTTCCTTGGCCGACATGTATTGCGTAACGTCGAAATCCTTGACTTCACCCGCTATCTGCGCATTGAACGGCGTGGGGTCGAAGCGCGTGATGCGGCCGATGCCTGAGCGCCCATTGACGATATTGTCCCAAGCACTTTCGATATTGTTGCCAACGGGCGAGACAATACCAAGACCGGTAATGACGACTCGTCGCTTCACGGATGACTCCTAAAATGAAAAGGCGGTTCGCAGCAAACACACCGGCCACCGCACTGGATCGAAGGCCAGCCACGATAGCGGGGAGTTTTTTTGGGAAACCGCCCAGTGCGCGACACGGCTACGCCGCACACGCCATAAAAGTTAATGACTACTTGCTGTGCGATGTGATGTAGTCGACAGCTTGCTGGACCGTCGTGATTTTCTCGGCCTCTTCGTCCGGAATTTCGGTTTCGAATTCGTCTTCGAGTGCCATCACAAGCTCGACCATATCGAGCGAATCGGCACCGAGGTCGTCAAGGAAGGAAGATTCGTTTTTGATCTCGGCCTCGTTGACGCCAAGTTGTTCAGCGACGATCTTCTTGACGCGCTGTTCGATGCTTTCCATGCAGATCTCCAATTTGGGAAAAATTCCCGCGAAATTATAGCCAAACGCAAAAACGTTGTGCGTTGGCCATGACCAAAAAACCGTATCCCCGGACAAAACGACATTTTCCATTATTTATGCGCCTTGTCTATTCGGGAACACCTCTAAGCTGACGCTGGGATTTTACCCTGTTCAGCCAATTATTCCATTTCTCCATCAACCGTGCACCTTGCCGGGAGCGGCGGCATTGCCCAGGCAATACCTGCTGTTCGCCCCGGCGCGCACGCCTGGTGGAGAAACGAATTACATGTACATGCCGCCATTGACGTGCAGGGTCGTGCCGGTAATGTAGCCGGCTTGCGGCCCGGCCAGGAACGCCACGGCATTCGCCACATCGGCGGCGGAACCCAGGCGGCCCAGCGGAATCTGCGTCAGCAGGGCCGCTGTCTGGGTTTCGCTGAGGGCCCGGGTCATGTCGGTTTCGATGAAGCCCGGCGCCACGCAGTTCACAGTGATGTTGCGGCTGCCCAGCTCGCGCGCGAGCGCGCGAGCCATGCCGGCCACGCCGGCCTTGGCGGCGGCATAATTGGCCTGGCCCGGATTGCCGCTGGAGCCCACCACCGACGTGATATTGACGATACGCCCCCAACGGGCCTTCATCATGCTTTTGAGCACGGCGCGCGACAGCCGGAACACCGACGACAAATTCGTCTGCAGCACGGCGTCCCAATCCTCGTCCTTCATGCGCATGGCCAGGGTGTCCCGGGTAATGCCGGCATTGTTCACCAGAATATGGGGGCCGCCGTTGTCCTGGCCGAGTTCGGCAATCAGCGCATCGCAAGCCGCCGCGTCGTTCACGTCGAGGACGACGCCCCGGCCGTGGTGTTCGGCCAGCGCTTCGGAAATGGCGTCCGCGCCGGCCTGGGAGGTGGCGGTGCCGACGACCCGCGCGCCGCGGGTGGCCAGCTCCTGGGCGATGGCCTTGCCAATACCCCGGGTGGCGCCAGTCACCAGCGCGATTTTTCCATCGAGTTCTTGTACCTGCACGTTAGTTTCCCTGTAAATTTTCCAGAGCCGACTCCAGAGAAGCCGGATCGGTAATGGCCAGGCCCACGAGATCGCCGTCTATGCGCTTGGTCAACCCGTTGAGCACCTTGCCCGGCCCGCATTCTACAACGTGCGTAACGCCCTGGGCCTTCATGGCCTGGATGGTTTCGACCCAGCGCACGGAGTGCCAGGCCTGCCGAACCAGCGCATCCTTGATGGCGGCGGGGTCCGAAGGGCTTAGTACATCGACGTTATTGACAAGGGGAATCGCCGGGGACTGCAGCGCAATATCGGCCAAAGCGCGTTCCAGCACCAGGGCGGCGGGCTTGAGCAGGCTGGAGTGGAACGGCGCCGAAACCGGCAGGACCAGGGCGCGCTTGGCGCCCGCCGCCTTGGCCAGCTCGCAGGCGCGCTCGACGGCGGCCTTATGCCCGGCAATGACCACCTGGGCGGGAGCATTGAAATTGACGGCTTCCACGATTTCGCCCTGCGCCGCCTGCTGGCAGACGGTCTTGACGGCATCGTCGGACAAGCCCAGCACGGCCGCCATGCCGCCCGTGCCGACCGGCACGGCGGCCTGCATGGCATCGGCGCGTACGCGCACCACCCGCACCGCATCTTCCAGCTTGAACGCACCCGCGGCCGTCAGGGCCGAATATTCGCCCAGGCTGTGCCCTGCCACCAGGGCGGGAGCCTTGCCGCCCGCCGCTTCCCAAGCGCGATACACGGCCACGGCGGCCGCAAGCATGACCGGCTGGGTGTTGGTTGTAAGGTTCAGTTGGTCGGCCGGCCCCTGGGCGATCAGGGTATTCAAGTCCTGTCCCAGCGCCGCCGAAGCCTGTTCCAGGGTCTGCGCCACAGCGGCGTTGCCGGCCCACGCATCGAGCATGCCGACGGACTGCGACCCCTGCCCCGGAAAGACAAAAGCGATTTTCATGGTGTCTTAAGCCTATTGATTTTAGAAATGAAGAAAGGCGTGCCCACTACATCCTGGCCAGCACCGACCCCCAGGTGAAACCGCCTCCCACGCCCTGCATCAACACCAGGTCGCCGGCCTTGATGCGGCCGTCGCGGCGCGCGGCATCCATGGCCAGGGGCACGCTGGCCGCTGACGTATTGGCCTGCTTGTCGAGGGTAACCACCACCTTCTCGATGGGGATGTGCAGCTTTTTGCTCAGGAAATTCAGGATCCGGACATTGGCCTGGTGCGGCACCAGCCAGTCGACTTCCTCGAGCGCCACACCCGCCTGGGCGCACACATCGGCCGCCGACTGCGACAGCGCATTGACGGCCATCTTGAACACCGCCTGGCCGTCCATGCGCAGGAAGGGATCGCCCACGACGCTGCCGTGCGACACATTGCCGGCCGCATACAGGATGTTCATGTGGCTGCCGTCCGCGTTGAGCTGGGCGCCGAGGATGCCGGGTTCATCCGAGGCCCGCACGACCACCGCGCCTGCGCCGTCGCCGAACAACACGCAAGTGCTGCGATCGTTCCAGTCGAGTATGCTGGAGAACACCTCGGCGCCGATTACCAGCGCCGTCCTGGCGCGGCCGGCCCGGATGAAGACTTCAGCCGTCGTCAGGGCATAGACGAAGCCGCTGCACACCGCCTGCACGTCGAACGCAGCGCCCTGCTTGATGCCCAGGCCCGCCTGAACCAGGCAGGCCGTGCTGGGGAAGATGAAATCGGGCGTCGAGGTGGCAACGATGATCAGGTCGACGTCTTCCGGCGCGATGCGCGCATCCTGCATGGCGGCGCGGGCCGCCTCGATGGCCATGGAGCTGGTCTTGACGCCGGGATCGGCGATGTGGCGCTGGCGGATGCCGGTGCGGGTGACGATCCACTCGTCGGAAGTTTCGATGTTGCGGGTCGCCATGTCGGCAGCCAGTTCGTCATTGCTTACGACCCGGGGCGGCAAATAGCTGCCCGTCCCCACTATCTTTGCATAAGGCATAGTCACTTCCATCAAACCCCCGGATCGACGCAGGAGTCGGCAGTATCGTTGGGAATCTTCGTCGATTGTTCAGCGGCCGCCTGCAGGCTGCGGCGAAGAAGGTGAATGGCATCGGTCGTGCCGTCGAGCAGGCCGTTGTGCACGGCCTCGCGCGCGCGCGCAAGCGCACAGCCGAATGCGTAGCGGTCGGCCGAGCCGTGGCTTTTTACGACGATGCCGCGCAGACCGAGCAGGACCGCGCCATTGTAGCGGCGGTTATCGACCGTGTCGCGGAAACGATTGAGCACAGGCTTGGCGACAAGGCCCGACAGCATGGACAAGGCATCGCGCCCGAATTCGGCCCGCATCATGGTGGACACCATCTTGGCCAGGCCTTCGAGGGATTTCAGCACGACGTTGCCGACGAATCCATCGCAAACGATGACGTCGACCGTGCCTTTGCAAATGTCGTCGCCTTCGACATTGCCGTAAAAATTGAGCCCGCTTGCGCGCAGCAGCTCGGCCGCCTGCTTGACGACCTCGTTGCCCTTGATGACTTCCTCGCCGATGTTCAGCAAACCCACCGTGGGCTGCGGGCGACCGTACAGCGCCGTGACCAGCGCGGTGCCCATGATGGCGAACTGCAGCAGGTGCTCGGCCGTGCAGTCGACGTTGGCGCCCAGGTCGAGCATGGTGGTTGCGCCGCCCTTCTGGTTCGGAATGGACGTGGCAATGGCCGGGCGGTCGATGCCGTCCAGCATTTTGAGCACGTAGCGCGATATGGCCATCCAGGCGCCGGTGTTGCCCGACGACACGCAGGCATCGGCCAGGCCGTCCTTGACAGCCTGAACCGCGACCCTCATGGAGGAATCTTTTTTGCGGCGCAGCGCCACTTCGACCGGGTCATCCATGAGGACGACTTCGGACGCCGCCAGAACCTGGAACCAGTCGTCGCTCGTACAGCCCAGGGATTTCAACTGGCCCTGAATGCCAGCTTCATCGCCGACGAGCAAAAAACGGGTGTCGGGATTGCTTCGGGCAAAATCCCAGGCAGCGGCAACCGTTACCGGCATGCCGATGTCACCGCCCATGCAATCGACAGCGATTCGAATCTTGGTTGTCGACATCAAATGCGCAATCTGGACAAGATCGCAGAACGCGACGGATTATTCGTCGTTCTTGGTTTTGAGGACTTTACGACCGCGATAAACGCCGTTGGGGCTGATGTGGTGGCGCAGGTGCAATTCGCCCGTGGTGGGCTCGATAGCCGTGGGAGGCGTGGTGATGAAATCGTGTGCACGATGCATACCGCGCTTCGACGGACTCTTTTTGTTTTGCTGAACGGCCATGATGACTCCTGGAAAACGGGTCGCTATTGTACGCGATGGATCCCGCAAGGTTTAATACAAATTCAATCTTTCTTTAACTTGCCCAGCGCCGCGAACGGCGATGGGCGAACTGCTGCATCGGGCGGCGTTTCGTCCCGCAAACCGGGCAACGCGGCGTCCGATGGACAAACATCGTGCTTGGGCACGTACGGCAGGCTCAAGATGAGCTCGTCCTCGACCAGCGACAGCACGTCGAAGCGCCTTGCGCCCACGATGCGCTCTATGCTTTCCCCGAACTCGTCGTCCGGCATGTCGTCGAGGTCGGCTTCCGAATTGACCAGTTGCAAGCGGCTGTCCGAGTCGATCGGCCAGTCCAGCGGCAGCAGGCAGCGCTGGCAGCTCAACCTGGGACACGCCTGGACATGCAGCCGCAAAAACCGCTCGCCGGCGGTATTACGCTCGCCCTGCAAGGACCACTTGACGGCCGAGCCCTCAGCCTGGTCGGGCAAGCCGCCCAGAAACCGGGAAAAACGCGGCAGCGGCAATTCGCCGCCAGTGTCCTGGCCAAGCTGGGTAAACTCGTAGGTATCGATATACTGCACAGCACTCATCGCACTTTCCGCCCAACCATCCTGGCAACCGGCCTAACCAAGCAATCAGGATAGCTTGATTACATCAACCTGGTCGCCTGGCCAAGATTGCAAGATTAGGAAAACATTAGATAATAACGCTTTTGGCTGAACACAGTCAAACCAACTTAATCCCCGCCCCGCCATGCGTCTCATCCTTGCATCAAGCTCGCGGTATCGCCAGGAAATGCTCGCCCGCCTTGGCCTGCCATTTGCCGCCATTCCGCCCAATATCGACGAAACCCCGCAGCCGCGGGAAACCCCCGAACGGCTTGCCCTTCGGCTGTCGATCGAAAAGGCCCGGGCTGTTGCGGCGCAGCATCCCGACTCCCTTGTCATCGGTTCGGATCAAGTAGCCACCATCGACGGCTCGCCCATCGGCAAGCCGGGCAGCTTCGAGCGCGCCCAGGAACAACTGCGCCGCCTCAGCGGCCAGGCCGTGGAATTCCACAGCGCGCTGTGCGTCACCGACGGCAGGCGCCAGGAAACCGCCGACATCGTCACCATATGCCGGTTCCGCACTCTAGGCGATGCCGAAATCGACGCCTACCTGCGGCGCGAACGCCCTTTCGATACCGCCGGCAGCGCCAAGGCCGAGGGGCTGGGCATCGCGCTGATGGACAGCATGCAGTCCGACGATCCCACCGCTATCATAGGTTTGCCGCTGATCGCCCTGTGCCGCATGTTGCGCTCTTTCAACCTGAATCCTTTGCTATCGGACTTGTCATGAACCCTGCCGCCGGATCCCTGCACCTGATTCCTGTGGGCCTTGGAGAATCCGCCCCCGAAACCTGGCTGCCCCAGGCCGTGCGGGAGCTTGCCGGACGGCTCACCACCTACATTGCCGAAAACGCCAAGACCGCCAGGGCCTTTCTCAAGCTCGTCGGCACGGCGGTTCCGCTGCAGGAAATCACCATTCACACGCTCACCGAGAAAACCGACG